>NZ_JAPQKZ010000006.1:0-199882 GCF_027257075.1 Bacteroides sp. LFL-34
CTTTTGGATGTCTGCAAACGACCTTTTCCACATCAAAAGCAAAAGCGTAACGACCACTCTTTCAGTTGAATCGCTACGCTTTTCTCAAATTTACTTTTTAGCTATCTGTTTATTTTAATAAGAAGCTGTTGCCGGAATACCTTCCTTTTCCAATAAAGCCACAATACGGTCTAACTCTTCATGCGTAGCCTTTTGCAAATCGTGGTCGGGAGTCTCCCGGTCAATCGTATAAATCATCACTTGACGGGGAGCGATTTCTTTCACTGCTTCTATCCAGGGGAGCACATACTTGTCGGATGTATTATCCATGTCTTTTCCCTGATAACCTCCTTTCAGAAACATCGTCTGTACGATACAGTTTCCTTTGAACTCTTTCATTCTTTCGATGATCTTCTTAACAGAATATTTTCCGTTAGGACGATCCAACAGATGAATGTATTCTTCATCCACCGTATCCAGTTTCAGGATATTATTATCTATCTTGTTCAGTGCTTCGAATACGGCAGGACGGTCGATAAATGTAGAGTTACTCAATACGCTTACTTTTGCTTTTGGGAAATACTTGTCGCGAAGCGCAAGTGTATCTTCTATGATTTCCGGGAAATGGGGATGCGCAGTCGGTTCACCGTTTCCGGCAAATGTCAGTACATCGGGAGCAGGGCCGTTTGCCTGCATGTCTTTCAGTTTCTCTTCGAGAGCCGTGCGGACTTCTTCACGGGTAGGAAGAAGTTTCTTCGTACGATGTTCGGCATTGAAACCACACTCACAATAAATGCAGTCGAATGAACAAACCTTACCGTCGTCCGGCAATAAATTGATTCCCAAAGAAACGCCCAAACGGCGGGAATGAATAGGGCCGAAGATGGGTGAAGGAAAAATAATAGTCATCTTATTCTAATTATTTATTCATAAATCATAGCAAAGATAACCCAAAACTTATAGGTTATTCTATCTGTACGACCATTTTTTCATCATCCCAAACAAATTATTACTCTAACGCCACTCAAGAAACCACACGGAAATATTGATCCATTCTTCTCAAAAGCAGAATATACATATCACGTACTTCCCTTTGGGAATGTGTCGTGCTAAGCTCCTCCAGTCTATCGTGCAGACTATGCAATTCGTTCGTTAAACGTTTCTTTATACTATTATGTTCAGTAGCTTCCTGCATAATATCCAGCCACGCTTCCAAACATATCAGCTGAATATCCATCTGTTCATAACTAACGGCAGACTGCGGATCAAAACCATTAAACAATCCTTTATAAAGATCCCGGAAAAAATCAATATCGTCATACCCCTTCCGGTCACTCTGCAACGCCTGCAATCGAAGAGCTGAAATTGTCTTTACACTCAACAATTGTTTGAACAACTTCGCCAGTTCCGGATACAGAAGATTGTTTCTTGTTTCCAACAAATTCTCTTTTACATAGGTACATTCCATCTTTTTAACAGAATGAAATAAATAGTTGTCCAAATCAAGCATTGCCTGACGCTGCGCATCTGCCGGTTGAGAACTACCCACCACCTTTGCCATTTCCATCAGATAACTCCCATACAGACGAATAGCTTTTCTGTATATATCAGTGAGCGAACTCCCTTTATCGTATTTCTTCCCCTTATACACAATCTTATCCAACCGACTCACTACAGTCTGTAAATCCGATATTTTGACCGCATAATCTTCTGGAAATGAAGAATTAGAATTCTCCTTCCCTGATGGTTGGAATAAACGAATGTGATCTGGTAAATTATGATCTATCCATTGGCGGAGCTTCTCCCGTTCATCATAACAATTTTGGTCTCCTTTGAAAGGATGATAGCCAAAATAAATAGTCCGGCAATCATCATCTCCAACTTTTAAAGTCTTTCCACACGAGCTTTTCGATAAACTTCTGCGCAAACCTAAAAGATATCCAATTTCTTCCGTTATTTCATTTTGCAACAATTCTTTTTCCACTTCTTTAGAATAACGGTCAGCCAGAATACGCGAATCCGAGGCACCGCAACTTAACAGATAGTCGTCTAATTTTCCTTTTAGGAATCCATGTCCGATATTCAGACGACATGAAAGTATTTCTCCGGTACGAGGATGACAGATAAAGTCACTTTTGATCCCCGGTATTCTTAAATCATAAGATATAAAAGCACGTTGTTCCGCCGGAATTATCTTTCGGTCTGCATACCTTACTTGTAAAGCATCATGAATACCTGCTTTATGGAAGGCGGTATTCCATGCTTCCACTCCTTCCTTTACTGCCTGGAAGTATTCCTTCGGAAAAAGAGTGTCTACATAGAAAGTAAGCGGTTGTGACATATCCCAACGAAGAATCAATGAATCTTCTACCATACAATAAGGATTTTGCGAGTAATCTTTGAAACTCAATGTCCGGTAAGGTATTCTGTAATCTGCCAAGCGGATCTGATCTTTTTTCAGAGGTAGCAAGCGTACTGCACAAGTGACTTCCAAAGGCATACTACCTTCAGGCAATATAATGGCAGAACTGGACAGCATATATCTTTCCGCTTCAACTCCATGATAGCGCCTGACCGTAAACGACACACCTTCCTTAAAAGGATGTATTTTCATTATTTCCGACAGTTCCGGAACCAAGGAACGAATAAAACTATCATTATAGCTGAACCAGTCATCGCCAGTCATCAGATACTCTGTTATCCGAATAATAGCTCCCTGCTCTTTTGAATAGGCCACCACTGGATAACTTTTACCGGCAGGTTGCATATTTGACAACGAGAAAGATTGCTGATATGTGCTTTTTTCATCTAAAATACGCTCTGTATAAAACGGTTTTTGAAAGCAAATTGTAGCTTTATCCGGAGATATAATACGCACTACTCCCAGTCCGTCAACCGGACGATTCAACAAATCAAACCCTCGGTCTATCTGTCCACTGACTTCAATTTCCCGCCCGATATATTTTTCGGGTATTTCCAAATAGATTTCTTTTTCCGCTACATACACAGGAAACACACCGTCGATCTTATCCATCCCGGCAACAAAAAACTCGTCAAATGACTTGACGAAATCCTGTGCCTGAAGCAAAGCTGTGACACACAACAATATACCAATCACATATCTTCTTCTCTTCATGAATTTCTTTATTTACTTTTCATCATTAAAACAAAATACTATCTACAAGAAACATTGCCCGTTTTTTGGCAACCGGATCCGTAATCTTATGGCTATAATCAAGACTTTCCTCCTTTATTCTATTCAAAGCCTGCATGATGGAAACCAATAATCTCGACGAAGTTATCTTTTCTGATCTATCCAACAATTTAACAAGTTTACTCACATAAAGCAGCTGCACTTTATACTTGGCGTCACTTACAGGAATATTGTCAGCCCATTCGGTAAATAATTCTTTATGTATGCTTTCCAAAAACTCATCTACAGACAACATATCCTCACAAACATTCTCCGTTCTTTCCACTTCCCGGAGGGAACGAATCATTTCCGACATCAGCTCTTCATAAAAGCGATCGAACTCCCGACTACCATTTATTTCTAATTTAGCGGTAAGTTTTTCATCAAACATCCACACAGGCGGTTGTAATATATAAGCCTGTATAAAGCTCATAACCTTCTTATTGTAATCGGCTTTTTCAGGTATGTAAATATTCTCATCATCCGGCTCAGCAAGACGTTTCCCGCCCAAATGAGACAAAACGTGCTGTACCCACTGTTTATAATGCTCCAATACCGCTTCATAACGCCCCTGTAATACACGCAAAGACGTTTTATCCGTCACATTCCAGACATCCGGATGTTCACACAAATATTTCAAGTTCTCTATTCCCTGTGTATTAACCATAACATGGTCATTACCCAAATCTTCTGCCTGAGCCCTTACATCCATTCTGCCCGAAAAATGTAACGAGGGATCTTTCTGTTTTTCCTGATTCCAAAGGCTCCTGTTCTTTTCTCTTTCAGAAGCATCTTTACCCGGAAATATACGGTAGCCCCATTCAATAGCCCACTTATCATATTCGCCGACACGTACCCGTCTGTTTCTCAAATCAACTTTATCTTGAGGACGCAAAGCATAATTACACCGCACATAATCCATTATGGAACTACCAATACTATATTGACTTAAAAAGTCATTATCACGTAATTGATCGATGGAGTAATGAGAACTACCCAGAAAGTTATGTTCCAACCCTAATGTATGACCCACTTCATGTGTCAATACTTGTTTTATCTGTTCGTATTGCAAAGAGTCCGGCAACTCTATATTCCATGCCTGCGGATCATTCGCTCCACATTGAGCAAAATACCATTTCTGTTCCAAATTCAAGACACTGCAAAAAATACCGATGTGGCAAGCTATAATCTCACCGGACCGGGGTTCGCATGGAGTCGGTCCATAAGCGTTATTTTGTCCTGATATCTTCCATGAGATGAACGGATAAGTACTGTCATAAATACTAAAATCAGGATCTTCCTCAACGGTAGGAGCCAGTCGCGCATCAATGGCGTTCTTAAATCCAGCTTTCTCGAAAGCCGGACGCCAGTCACGCACCGCTTCAATGATACAGTCGATGTACTTTTCCGGTGTATTACGATCTATATAAAAAATAATAGGTTGTATGGGTTCTACCAGTTCCCCCCTCATGTATCTTTCTTCATCTTCCGCCCTTATTTCCAGCCGCCATCGTTTGACAACAGATTTCCGAATAGCAGGCTGATTCCCTTGAAAACACTCCTTGCTGATAGAAAAATAAGCTCCGGTATTTGCAGCAACTGCCTCCAACGGTCTTTTTGACAGTAATTTTATGCAGATACCTGTATCCCAGTCTCCAATATAAGGAGGTGCAACAGGCTTACCTGGTATTTTCATTGACGAACTTCGATAAACTCGTGATGCGTGTATCAACAAGCGGTTGTCATATCCTTTAATTTCCTTGATATAATCTTTCTCTCTTAAACGCGTACCTATCAATAAATCAAAAGATACAATATCAAGAGTAAACAAAGGAAAATCTTTTAATACTTCACCAATCTCTATCAAGCTGCTTCCCTGATTCCTAGCTTTAATCGGTAATATCTTATAAAGCCTTTCGTTCCCACGTTGGGCGGCGATTTTTGCATACGTTCCTTCAGGATTTTCTATCACCCTCTCATATTGTGGATCCATCATCCACAACTCGTCACCCTGTTTACGGAAACTGAAAAATACCGGACCTATCATGTCACCCGCATATCCGAATTTCTTTTCCATATCCCGGTCCGGACGGGCAGGAGCTGTCAGGATAGTTGTCGTTACGGCAAACTCACGTCCAATCAATGAATCCGGGATTTCCCAATAGATATGTTTATCACTTCGGTAGGTAGTAAACATACCGGGAATAACTTCCACTGGTGCTTCTTCTTTAATAAAAGTTGTAATACTTTGCTGTTGCCCGTACAGACAAGTACAGACAACAGCAAGAAATACTGCACCGATAATTCCTTTTAGCATAAAGACCGGTTTATACTATTCATAATTATAGCTAATATCAACAATCTTCCCAATAGGCTGATCGGGATCTTCGTAAACACAAATGCTGTTTTCTTCACGAGCTACATCGCCCGCCACTGTCAATTGCAATTCGACAACTACACCTTTGTCAGCAGTATTGATACCCAACCCGAGAGACATACCTAGTTTCTCCTTATATTCGCCTATTTCCTCATCGTCATCTTCCTCTCTCACACTTTCAGGGTCCTTAAATTTAAAACTAACTATCTGTGCTGACGGATCAGTTTCATAAGTATAAAGTTCAATTGCCCTTCCGCGACCAAGATCAATGCGATATAATTTATTACCCGATGTCATAAATATAAGGTTTGCCGTATACGCGTAAGAAGCTGCAAATTTTGCTGTTTCTACATTTACTTCGGACGGTAAAGCAATCGTATACCGGGCAGCACAAATCGGATCTTCATCTTGCGCACTGAATTTAAACACAGTCAGCTCTTTTCCGTTATGGGGAGCAGCAATTGCATAAGCAAAATTTCCCCCGTTTCCTCCCGTAACAATGTCATGCACTTCTAAAGACGGATCAATCTTATTTGGATCAAAGACATTTGATTCATCAGACGACATTAAATATGTCCTGACAGGTTTCTGATCAGTCCATTTAGTTCCATAATTACGTATATCTTGAGTA
Organism: Bacteroides sp. LFL-34; assembly: GCF_027257075.1. Lineage (NCBI taxonomy): Bacteria > Pseudomonadati > Bacteroidota > Bacteroidia > Bacteroidales > Bacteroidaceae > Bacteroides > Bacteroides sp. LFL-34. Next base: position 6,181 of record NZ_JAPQKZ010000006.1, read on the forward strand.
GCCGAATTCGGTACCATATAATCGCTAAAACCCAGAATAGAGGAAGCAAGAAAACGATGATTTTCAGAATCAAAAAACAAATAGCCTCCTCCATACGAACCATAAGCGGAAATGGCGGGAAACTCACTTTCCTTTTTTACTGAGAATGGTACACAAAATCCATCCATAGGAGCACAATATGCTTTTCCACTATTCACAAACAATTCACCATGAGTACTCATCTTATAGAGCTCGATATTCAACGGTTCACCTTTTCCAGTCGGTTCAAAAAGTATTTTATTCGATGGATATCTCGTTATTAAAGTACTTGGAGTCAACAAGGCCAAGTCCCGATCGGTTACCACCATTAACGCCGGACTTACTTTAAAACCAAAAAAACCCAGCATACTACTTAAAAACGAATCCCCATAGTTTTTTCTTGCACTTACCGCCAAAGGTTTTCCTTCTAACGGAAATGACTGATTCAATTCTGATTTAAAGACATCCGGATAAACATAATATCCTTCCGGAGTACCCTCTATCGCTCCTAATACTCCCTTTCCTTCTTTTTCCTGCAATACAAACCAGCAAGGATTTAAAGGACGAATAATTGCAACTTCACCTATCTGATACCAGATTGTTCCATTCTTTTTATCCGTAATGACCAACATCAAACCTATATTTTCGGATTCATAAGGCTCGACTGTTACTTTACATTCTTTGCCTACGGAATAATCTTTATAATCACTAAGTCTGTCCGACCCCGCTTTCTTTCCTTCGATTGTTTTCTTCCATTGAAATACAAGGTTTTCCTCATTTTGCTCCAAAGTCTGAGAAATCTCGGGTATAATTGAAACTTCGACTGCTTCCTCTTTAGGCATACGTACCTTCGTTTCAGGTATTACGATATCCATCGTATTTACATCATGATAATCGTAATCTCCCTTGTCATCGTAACAGCCTGTTTGCAATAAAGCCGCTCCGATAAAACTTACTATACAGATGATATATTTCCTCATAACGTTTCTTTTTAATCTTATTCATATTCTATTTCATCACCCTCTTCACCTAAAATCGGTGGATTTCCCTCCTCCTTATATTCTCTATAAGCTTGCTTGATTACATCAATATCTTCATCTTCCAAATCATCCCATACACGTTGACATACATCCATAATAAACATATATTTAGCATCGCTATAACTGCCAAATCCCACATAATCACTCCATTCGGTCGGTTTCAACTCCCATCTGACATTTAAAACGATTTGATTCTTTTCTACCAGACCTTTATCAAACTGATGAAGAGGGTTATTCAAATCAAACTCCAGATAACAACCATAAACATTTCTACCTGCCTCTACTTTCGGACGATTTATTTTATAATAGAATATCTGGCAAACTGTATCAAGGTCAGTATATGTATACTTGCTTTCCAATAATACATCCACTGAATTCTGATAATCATTATTCGGAGTTACTTTCACACAGAAATCACGATTCTCTTTCAAAAAATCTCCTTGTATTCTTACCTCGAAACTGTCTACAGCATAAGGTTCTTTCTTCACATAATCCGTATCAACCAAAGTACGGACATGCGTAGTGCTACCATAGAAATTGATACGAGGTGTCTGGTCATATAAGTCTATCTCGTTTTCACTGCATCCTACATAAATGCCGCAAACAAGAATAGCTAAAACAAAATATATAATACGTTTCATAATGCTTCATCATTTAGAGTTGTTTCCAAAAATATACTCGTCATCCGGCAACGTCATCTGATAATGGGCTTCAGTCATCGTTTCAATCCCACAACCATAATAAGTGCTATAATTATGCGCTTTCAAGAAATAGAAAAGTTGACCTTCCGCGAAATATTCTTTTCTATATTCTTTCATTATCTCATTAATACGTTTAGTCTGGTTTTTGTCTTCTTCCGAAGTATTATCAAGGTCATCATATCCGGTAGTCGGTATTTCATCACTATAAGAGATACCACGTGCAAAACGTACGGTATTTAACGCGTCAGCACTTTCCGATGCAGAAGGAACACATTCTGCTACAATATAATACATTTCGGGTAAGCGTATCAAAGGGATAGCGTCAGCACCGGAATAAGCATATCCGCCATTCAAAGGTTTCTGATTATATTTTCTACAAAAAACATCTGTCCGACTTGCCCCATTAATAACCTCAAACATTTCCGTATTTTTTCTCCAGTCAGTATTCCCTGCATCGGCAGTTTCATAGAAGAATTTAAATTTATCTCCATCCAGATAGAAATGTTGCTGAGTATTGGTATTCTCCATATCCATATAATTTCCAATAAGCAAATTGGAGAATTCATTGACTGTTATTCCAAAGATTTGCTCTGCGTAGCGTATGGAATTGTAATTGGAAGCAGTCTGCGATTTATACAATGTAAAATACTTAGAGGCAGCAATCACTTGTTTAGCGTACTCTGTGGCCAATCCTTTACTTTCCGCATCACCTTTGTAACAATATACACGAGCCAGCATAGCTTTAACCGCATATAGATTCATACGAAACTCACGATTGACAAGAAAATGATTTTTATCTATAAAATCTTCATCCGTCTGATCGGTAAAGAAATCAAGAGGATCACTCTCTTTCAGTAATTTTTCAGCGTCATTCAAATCTTTGAGAATAGCGTCAACCACTTCACTGGCTGGTAAAACAGGAGTGGCATCCTTATCAAAAGCAATACGGTAGGGTATAGCTTTGGATGCAGGATGTTCTTTATAAACAGGACCGAACATACGCAACAAATCAAAGTGAAGAAAAGCGCGAAGCCCGAGTGCCTCTCCCTTCATAGTTTCATAATAGCGTTCGGTAACTAAAACATCTTTATTTTTGTCTACGTACTCCAAGAAGTTATTAATATTGGCTATGATGTTATACATCGTTGAGTAAATCCCATTCTTCTTACTCAAAAACATGTTCTCATAATCGAACACGATACTTTGGTCGAAAACAGCATTTGTATTATACCCCGGATAATCGGAATATAATCCTGCCAACTCATCCAAATAAGCATAAGTCAAGTCTCCGGCATATAATGTCGTGGTTCCCAACTTCAAATAAATACCTGTAAGCGCATCCTTAAATCCTGATTCCGACTCAAATTGCTTGTCGGTAGGAATAGAAGTCTTCGGAGATACATCCAACCAGTCGCTGCAAGACATAAGTCCCAGCATTGTTGTTGTTAATAGTATATATATTATCTGTTTCATACAAATAGGTTTTTAATTAGAAAGCAACATTCAGAGCAAATGTAAACTGACGGGAATACGGATAGTACAAACCTCTTTCGCGTTTCACTGTAGACCAATAGAAAAAGTCTTCCATATTAAACGTCACTTTGGCGGAGCTCAATCCCCAATGGCTGATAAATTTTGTATTAGTACGATCCATGCGATAGTAGACAGACAACGAGCTTCCCTGAAATATATTTTCATCCATGATAAACCGGGATGTAGCTTTCGTTTCCCAACCGCTCGGATTAAGAGCACGGAATTGTGCCTTGTCACCCGGTTTCTCCCAACGTAACTGGCTCACACGTTGGTCTACATTATATTTCAGATTGGCATTTTCCACCTTGTCAATCAAAGTCTGGTTATACACCTGACCGCCAAACTGGTATCTGAAACTAACATCCGCTCCCCAACCTTTGTATGTAAAGGAAGAATTAATATATCCTTGCCATGTAGGTTCCGTATTGCCGATAGGTACTACATCATTCGCACTCCAGTTAACGGCACTGGTCATTTCTCCGTTACGCTTTAATAATATTTCATCTCCGGAAGCGGGATCAATACCTAATGAACGTACTACCCAAATGCGGGAAAGAGATTCGCCTTCTTCATAACGTGGCAATGGTGTATCTTTCAGATTTGACGCATTCAGGTCATTCCTGTATTTCATTGCTTCCGATATCTCCAGCAATTTGTCTGTATTGCGAGAACCATTCACCGTAATGGTCCAATAAGCCTGCTTGGCAGTATTCTTATAAGGAATAGCCGAAAGAGAGATTTCCCAACCTTTATTCTCTATCTTACCCAGGTTTTCCGGATAACTGCCGAAGCCAAGAGAAGGAGCAAGACTTATATTGGCAACCATATTATCTGTTATTTTCCGATAATATTCCACACGTGCAGTAAAACGCTGATCGAAAAAACCGAGTTCCAAGGCAAGATTAGTACTTTTTGTAGTCTGCCATTTTAAACTTTCATTATGCATAGCCAAGATTTCCGAACCTGTTGCATCCGACGAGTAATAAGGAAGCAGTAAATTGGAATATGTATAATAACCATGTGCCTGATAAGGATCAAAACCTTGGGAACCGGTCGTACCGTATGTACCCCTCAAAATGAAATCGGAAATAAAAGATACATCTTTCAAAAAGTTCTCTTTTTTCAAATCCCAACGTAATCCGGTTGACCAGAAAGGAGCCCAACGGTTATTTTTTCCAAACTGTGATGAACCGTCCAAGCGTATATTAAAGTCGAACGAATACTTATATTTATAAGAATAGCCTCCAGCAGCTACCCAACCAATGGAGCGCGTTGTCCTCTCATCGCCCGTCACTTTCTCGTTATATTTCTTACCAAACAACAAGTTATCCATATTATCATTCGGGAAACCGGTCACATAGTTTCCATAAGTCTCCGAATTATTCTCCAATACACTCATGCGTGCATTAGCAGTCAGATAATGGTCTTTCAATTGCTTGTTCCAGCTTCCTGTCAAATCGATTCCCCAACTGACAGCTTCACTCTGGCTTCTGCGGTAATCACCTCTTAAGGTAGGATCGGTCACATTATCAAAAAGCGTATGTTGTGCAGGACGGAAAATATCACGATGTCCTACACTTTTGGACAAATTAAAAGCTCCTTCAAACCGTAATTCATTAGTAGGATTATATTCTACCCTGAAAAGTTCACGTACTGTGAAGTTCTTACTCTGATCTTTGCTGTTGAATGTCGTATTGTACATCGGATTCAGGTAGCTCGACTCACCACCCACTCCTTCAAAATTATCAAGCCGTTTTTGTATTTCTCCGTTCTCTCCATACGGACGCAGATAAGGATTCAAGCGGGTATATTCACTAAAACTTCCCCACGGAGACTCATTAGCCACCGAATTATCCAACGTAATGCTATTCTTTAACAACACCTTTTTCAGACGATACTGAAAATCAAGTGAACCGGTCAGTACATCACGTTTGCTGTCTTTCATCACACCCGGAGAACTATTATATCCGACATACATCCGATAGCGTAAGGCTTCATCACCACCTTCCAGCGTAACCGTATGTCGTTGTTGGAAAGCTGTTTGCAAAGGCTTGTCCAGCCAATAAGTATTTACTCCTGCCAGCACTTCACGCAATTTAGATTGATAGAGCTGCCATTTTTCAACTGTTTCGCCGCCGTATGTATAAAGTCCGCTTTGCAACTCTGCATCTATCTTCTCTCTTGCATTCATCAAGTTATACCCGGTCATATCCGGAGCTTCAATACGAAGTTCCCCACCATAAGTCACCCAAATCCGTCCCGGTTTGGGAGTCTTGCTTTCGATAACAATTACTCCATTTGCCGCACGCGAACCATAAATAGCCGTAGCTGCCGCATCTTTCAACACAACGATGGAAGCAACACGGTCGGGATCCATATCAGCAAGTGTCTGTATACTGATTTCAAATCCGTCCATGATAAGCAGCGGTTGATTGGCATAGGTCTCATATTCGCCCTGAACTGCCAGCACATCATTACTGGCAGAATTTAAATCTACCGTAGCCTGTGCATTCAAATCCATATTTGCACCGCCACGCATACGCATATCAGGCAGATTATTCGGATTAGACCCCATATTGATATTATCCATGATACGAAGCCCGGGAGCGACAGCAGCTATCGCTTTAGCCACATTATTCGTACTATACTTTTTCAGTTCTTCACCCTTGATAGTAACAGCAGAACCAGTGAATCCCTCTTTCTTTCTATTAAACATACCTGTCACCACCACTTCATCGAGTGCTTTTGTATCAGACTTCATCACTACCGACATATAGGATGAAGGATTCAAGAACTGAGTCTCCAAACCTACATACGATATTCTAACCCGACTATCTTTCGAAACATTAGAAAGCTGAAAATTACCATTATTGTCCGTGATAGCCCTAATATTATTGGCATCTTCTACGATAATAGTGGCACCGATAACAGGAAGTCCGTCTTCCTCGGAAAAAACTTTTCCTTTTACTTGTGAAAAAAACTTTTTAGAATCCTCTTTTGTGATATTGATGAATTGTCCGTCAATGTGGTATTTCAACGGATTTTTCCCGATAATCACTTTCAATGCTTCATCGACTGTAGCTTTTTCTACTTTTCCGGTAGAAGTATAAGAACTGATTTCATCGTAGATAAAAAGAACTTTATATCCCGATACTTTTTCAAAACGTTTAAAAATAGAGGGTAATCCTTCATTTTTAAACTCCATTGTTATTTGCTTTTCCTTACCTGTTTGCGCTTCAACACGCCATGAATAGGCAAAAAGGAAAAACAAGAACAAGACAATGAACTTTTGTGCTTGATTCTTTTTCATAAGCCCGAATAGTTAAATAATATTTCATTCTTTTAATTATATACGAAGTTTAAAAAAGAATGGTTACCCTTAAAAGAATTTATTTTTCAGAAATATATATTTCTATTCAGATTTATGACTTTTTGCTCGTTTTTTATTCAATAATTAGTTTTCCTGTTTCAAAATGAGCATGTATCCTCTCCATTCGATTCAATAATTCAATCAAGTGAAAGATGTCTTGGTGACGATTTGCAAAGAAATGCATACGAAGATCCATAATTTTGCTATTGCGGAACTCAATATCTATATTATACCAACGCCCTATTTCTTTCATCATGTCAACCAGGGCAACATCGTCAAAATAGAAAAATCCTTCCTTCCAATATAAAAATGATTCAATGTCCACCTCGTTCACAGCAAACGTTCCGTCAGAAGAAAGCTGTGCACTTTGTCCCGGCATCATTTCAACACTATGAATTCCACAAGTATCGCTAACAGCCACTTTTCCTGTAATGAGCGTAACACGGACATCAATAGGAGAGTAGCTACGCACATTAAATTCCGTTCCTAATACGCGAACCTGTAGATTTCCACTTTTCACAATAAAAGGATGTTTTGCATCTTTAGTAACTTTAAAATAAGCTTCACCTTCCAAAGAGACGACTCTTTCTTTTCCTTTAAAAATCGTAGGGTAAGCTAATCGGCTGTCTGAATTCAAGAAGACTTCGGTTCCTTCGGATAAAACAACTTTGAATGTCTCTCCCCTGGGAATACTTAATCTATGTATCTGTACTTTCTGCTTTCCTACTTCCTTGGTTTCTGTCTGAAGAAGAGCACGACTATAATCTATTTCTTTAGAAGACAACTGTGCAGTAGAGGAAGACGAAAGAGATTCTACCACTTCTTTTAGTGGTTTTATTTCCTTCTCATCATTCACTTGTAAAGTGACTTCTTGGGCAACATGATTGGCTTGAAACACTTGAATGATTTCCGGTTGCGACGAAATCATCATTGCACGCAAAACTAAAATTATGACAACAGCTGCCGCTACACCTGTGATACTGGCCCACAACAGCATGCGTGTATTTTTTCTTCGATCGTTTTTAGAATGTTTATTATGAAAATCTGCCAGTTCATTCCGGACATCAATTGCCAGCATATTTTGTTTTTTCTGCATCTCTATCACAATTTCTGTCAAATCAGAACATGCTTGCAAGCACTCCTCATCTTCTTTCAAATTATGTAATTGATCAGCAGTTATATGAGAACGATTCTCCATAATTTCCAGGAGTTCTTCTTCCGACTTGCTTATATTTATATTCTTTTCATCCATAAATAATGTATTCAATATATATATTTACGTTTTAAAGTCTATTCCGGTTACCCTCTTGCCCCAATTCTTCGCGAAGAATACGCAAAGCCTTTACTATATTCTTATGAATAGCCGCAACACTTACATTCAATTCTTCGGCCACTTCTTTATATTTCTTATTATGAATATAGCATGCTTCCAATATATGATAATTATAAGGAGTCAACTTTTCCATAGCTTTACGAATACGCAAAACACGAGAATCAGAATGTTGTGAATCGACTTCTATCATTTTATCAGTTAATTGCGAAGTGAACTCTACATATTCTTCATGAATATTTTGCTTGCGAAGATAGTCAATGCAACGTGTACGAATGATTGTATAAAGATAAGTTTTAGCCGTCGCTTCTTCTATCTTTTCATAATTACGCCACAAATACTCAAAAGCATCACTTACGATATCTCTGCATACCTCAGCGTCATTTATAAAATAATATGCAAAATATACAAACTGTGCATACCATTCATTAAACATTTTGTCAAAAGTAGCCCTGTCATCCATTTAATATCGTATTCTTCTGTTATTTCTGGCAGACAAATATACATTAAAACTTAATACGCAGTTGCATTTGTACATCTGCTTTTTTATTTCCACAGATCAAATCATTGCCCGAACCGATCTCATTCCGGTCTAAATAGACTGTTTCGCCAAACTTGGTTATGAACAACCAATGCTTATTCAGTTCATATCTGAAACGAACGGAGCAGCGAAATCCACGACCTTGGAAGGACGGTGTGTAAAACGTATAAAGCAATCCGCTTTCCGAAGCATATACACGCGAATCATAATCGTCTGTAAAAAAGTAACTGCCCTGAACGTCAGCAAACAGCCTGGCCCAAGGCAGTTGGGAGGATATCATTTGTGTAACCTGATATCCTATATTAGCAGCTCTGTCCTGAGAATGAAAATGATTATAATCTAAAGTTGTACGACTGCTTAACACATCTCCTAAAGAATAGTTCAAACGGTAGCGAAGTTGATGGTGAAAAATAGGAAGTGTTAGTGTTCCTTTACTACCTGTCCAATCCCTTTCTTTGCGTTTATAGCGGTACTTCAGATACATGGATAGATAGCTGCGTGGAGTGAAAGTGGCTTGAAGCAATCCGTCTGTTCCGCGAGAGGGTTTATTTACTCTGTATTTTTTCCAAGGAAAGGAAAATAAATCGAATGAGGCGAAGAATTTCCAATAGGCAAAAGGAGAAGTTTCCATGCCGATATAATATCCCTGTTCATTTTGTGTCGTACTTCCTTCACCAAAAGAATGGGCAAACATGGCCCAATAGTTATAAGAATAAAACCGGTGTATCAACATGATTTGAGTGTTTTGAACCGGTGAATACTGCAAACGGTTCAAAGAGGCCCAACCTTGTTTTCCTATGGCCGTCTCTCCTTGAAAAGAAAAACGATGCCAGCGATAAGCATAATCAATCCCCAGATTATAGAAGTTGTTTCCATGAAGATTGTATTTGGAATAGCCTGTTAATTCCGGTTCATAAGGTCGGTTGAAAAGGTAGTAAATACCGGTGATACCCAGTCGGATACGGTTGTGTTGATAACTCACGTTTCCACCTGTTAATTGCATGGTGAACAGGTTCTTTTTATTCGCTTCTTTTTGACTTCGGTGCAGTCCAGTTTTATAGATAGAGGTGATTGCTCCATCAGTGATTACTCCATCTAATAAACGGTGTGAATAGAAACCGGAAAGATCCCAATCTTTAGATAAAGCAATAGTGGCAGCCACTCCCCGAAAATAATTGTATTCATCGCTGGAAGAGTGTTTCTTTATTCCGCCACTACGATTGTTGAAAGAAGAGGCATAGATTGTTTTTCCCATCAGATAATCAGTGCTAATCACTAATCCTTGTCCGAAACTAAGCCGATAGTTACCAATAGCTAATGCTTTTAATCGTCCACAATCTTTTAATAACAGATAAAAGGAATAATAATCGTAGCCATAACGATTGTGTAAAGCTCCAAAAGGTTCTCCAGCATCTTTTTCAGCAACGACTCCTGCATAGAGTCGGTCACTGTATCGGAAACTGTATTTCACAGAGTTATAAACAGAAGGTCCTAAATAGGTATGTTCATAACCTTTTCGCCTATAAAATGGTATATCAAAGCGAGTTAACAGCTCATTCTTTCCATACTTTGCTGCGCTTTTCAACAGACTTTTCCACCGAAAAGCAGGTTCATTGTTAATAGCTTTTATACAGACAAAAGGTAGTAAATACTGGATTGTTTGCCTATCCATCTCTTCTACCAGTTGAAGTTCATAGATGGTTTTCATCTGTCCGTGTATATAGATGTAGGCCAGCAGATGTTCAATCTGAATATCACTAAGGAAAGGAAACTGTTCGAGTTGTTCACGGGTAGCAACATTCAAATTAACTGGTTCCTGCATACGATTGGAAAGTTCTTCCAATTCATTTTCCCAATTAGGAATATTAACAGAGTTATCAGTTCCATTATTAACAGATAAATCTTCAAGAACATCTTCTAAAAGACTTTCGGAAGGGTTTTGAGCACTACAAGCAGGAATTATTAACAGACTGTTTATAATACTTATCAACCGTAAAAGTTGAATCGTTTTCATCAATAAAATGGTTTATTCTTCCTGCTTTTTAACAGATAAGGCCGCAAAGATACTTTAAATAGGTTAACATCGAAGAGAAATGTCTGAATAATAAAATTTTAATTCTATTTTTGTATCGTGAAAAGAAGGCTTAACATAGTAGTAATGACGCTGTTTGCTATTGTTTGTTGTTCGTTGCGCCTGCAAGCTCAAGATAAACAAAGCATCAATGGATATTTGGTTCCGATGTGTATCTACAATGGAGATACCATTCCATGTGTCCAGTTAAGAACTGTGTATATTTTCCGTCCGTTGAAATTCAAAAATGAAAAGGAACGCCAGGAATATTACCGACTGATCCGCAATGTGAAAAAGGTATATCCCATCTCCAGGGAAATTAACCAAGCTATCATCGAAACCTACGAATATCTTCAGACATTACCCAATGAGAAAGCCCGCCAAAAACATATCAAACAGGTTGAAAAAGGATTGAAAGAGCAATATACTCCCCGAATGAAGAAACTCTCGTTTGCACAGGGAAAACTGTTGATTAAATTAATAGACCGCCAAAGCAATTCTACCAGTTATGAACTGGTAAAAGCATTTATGGGACCTTTCAAAGCGGGATTCTATCAGACTTTTGCTGCATTGTTCGGAGCCAGTTTAAAAAAAGAATATGATCCGCAAGGTGAAGACAAACTAACGGAACGTGTAGTGTTGATGGTGGAGAACGGACAGATCTAAAATCAATCGGCTTATAAGTTTATCAACTTTATAAACTAATTGATCACTACTCAACCATACTAGTTATCATTTCAAGAATTAACAAACTTCCTGTAAGGTATTATTTTCCGGTTTCTCAGAAGTTAATACTTGAGTTCCCAGCTATTAATACGTATCATATAGACTGTTAATACCTGACAACTCAAATATTAACAGCCTGAAAACGAACTATCAACAACTATAATAATAACTACCCAACACCCATAGAATCAACATGGCTCCATATAGTTATAAACAGAACATAGTTATTGATTATAAATGAATTAACTAAGCTATTAACTCGTTATAAACAACTTATTAACCAATCCTGTATTATGACTATTAGTGTAACTTTTTGAATAAATCCCAAATTACAATACCAGTAGTTACGGAAACATTTAGCGAATGTTTGGTACCATATTGAGGAATCTCTATACAGCCATCCGAATGGTTAATAACCTCCTGCTGTACCCCTTTCACCTCGTTTCCCATAACGATAGCGTACTTCTTGGTTTTATCCAGCTGAAGTTCATCAAGCATGATGCTTCCTTCCGCCTGTTCTACAGAATAAACGATATACCCTTCGTTTTTGAGGTTATCAACAGCATCAACAGCGTTATTAACATACTTCCAGTCGACAGTGAACTCTGCACCCAGCGCAGTCTTATGCATTTCAGGGTGCGGTGGGGTAGCTGTTATACCACACAGATAGATACATTCAATACGGAAAGCATCCGAAGTACGGAACACAGAACCTATATTGTGCAAACTACGAATATCATCCAACACTACCACCAAAGGCAGTTTTTCAACCTGTTTAAACTCTTCGGCACTGATACGGTTCAGCTCTGTTATTTTCAGTTTACGCATACGTCTTTTCTTTTATTATGTTCTTGTCCACAAAGGTAATTCTTTTCAGTTAACAAGGTGTTGATAACGGTTTAAAACCTGTCAAAACTATCGGCAAAGATTTTGAAAAATAATTCTTGCATTATTCAAAAGAAGATATAAGAGGCCTTCGTTATGAACATTCCAAAAAACTAACCCAAAACTTTCTACACAGACATAAACATATTTTTCAGCACTTATCTACCTGTTTATATCCATAAAGTTTTTAACTTTGCACTTTATCAACAGGGAGTTAATAGCAAACTTCCATTTGACGGCATTTAACGATGCTTTCATTGATAATGAAGCAAGTAGAATAGGATATCTTGCCCTTTACATCAGTTCATAACCGACTCATAAAGCAGAAGTATGGACTAATAACTTATCTGGCAAGAGAAATCGTATTTATTTGCTAACATTATTAACAGGCTATCATCACTAACAAAGGATTTTTTTTTAAAAGGAAAGAAATAAGAATATTATTATGAATGAACTCATAAAGGCTATTAACGAGCTAAAGAAAGAAAAGAATGCAATCATTCTGGGACACTACTACCAGAAAGGGGAAATACAAGACATCGCCGATTACGTTGGCGACAGTTTGGCATTGGCTCAATGGGCAGCCAAAACGGAAGCGGACATTATTGTGATGTGTGGCGTTCACTTTATGGGGGAAACGGCAAAGGTGCTTTGTCCGGACAAGAAAGTGTTGGTACCCGACATGGCGGCAGGTTGTTCGTTGGCGGACAGTTGTCCGGCGGATCAGTTTGCACAGTTTGTCAAAGAGCACCCGGGATACACCGTTATTTCGTACGTCAACACAACAGCTGCCGTGAAAGCAGTGACAGATGTGGTGGTGACTTCCACCAATGCGAAGCAGATCGTGGAAAGCTTCCCCAAAGATGAGAAAATAATCTTTGGTCCGGATAGGAATTTGGGTAATTATATCAACTCTGTTACGAACAGGAATATGTTGCTTTGGGACGGAGCCTGTCACGTGCATGAACAGTTCTCTGTTGAAAAGATTGTGGAATTGAAAGCGCAGCATCCGGAAGCGTTGGTCTTGGCACATCCCGAATGTAAGAGTACGGTTTTGAAACTGGCGGATGTGGTAGGGTCTACGGCAGCATTGTTGAAGTATGCCGTGAACCATCCGGAAAACACGTATATTGTGGCTACCGAATCGGGTATCTTGCATGAGATGCAGAAGAAGTGTCCGCAGACAACGTTTATCCCTGCTCCTCCGAACGATAGTACGTGCGGATGTAACGAGTGTAGCTTCATGCGGTTGAATACGTTAGAGAAGCTCTATGAGTGTTTGAAGAATGAAGCACCGGAAATAACGGTAGATCCGGAGGTGGCTAAGAAGGCAGTGAAGCCGATTCAGCGGATGTTGGAGATTTCGGCTAAGTTGGGATTATAAAGAAATTTGGTTTTTATTATTGTTCTTGAATGAATAACAGTTAGAAACTGTTTTAAAATAATTCAATTCTTTAAAGATAAAAAAATCCTCCCAGTTTATTAACCGAGAGGATTTTTTATTGTTGATTATTGAATCAATTATTTTTTATTTGGATTCTTCCGAACTTTGAAGCATCTGGAACAACTTATCCAACTTCGGAGCCATGATAATCTCCGTACGGCGATTCTTGCTTCTTCCTTCTATTGTTTCGTTGTCATCAATAGGCATATATTCACCGCGGCCGCTAGGCTGAATCTGTAAAGGATTTACATTGTAATTCTTGATGAGGATACGAACTACGGAAGTGGCACGGATCACACTCAAATCCCAGTTATCTTTGAATTGTACAGTATTGATCGGTTTGTTGTCCGTATGTCCTTCGATAAATACGTCGATGTCCGTCTGTTTGTTCAATACTTCGGCCAGTTTGCCGAGAGCTTCCTCTCCACGTTTATCTAGGCGGGCACTTCCTGACTGGAATAATAATTTGTCGGACATCGCTACATATACTTTTCCGTCTTTTTCGCGAACGGTCAGCTCGTCAGTACTAAAACCAAGTAATGCATCTTTTACATTACTCAAGAGATTTTGTACCTTATCATTCTGTGCCTTAATCATGTCCTGCAATTCATTGATCGTGCGTTCTCTTTCGTTCAGCTCATTTTTCTTCTGGCTCAACAGCGCATTCAGTTTTTCCTGTTCAGTCATGTTGACATTCAACATACTCTGATATTGGCGGATACTGTTCCCCATCTTGGTCGTATCACGCAAGAGGTTTTTGACTTGTGCCGATAGCTGGTTACCAACTTCGCGGGAGTTATTCAACAACCCTTGCAGACTGTCTTTGCTTGCGGTGGCTGCCATCTCTGCAAGCATGAACTTCTTTTTTGTTACACACGAAGTACACAATAGGAGCGTAAGTAAAGTAAATAAAGTAATTTTCTTCATTGTGTTTTATATTTTAAGTGGGTATGTATAATCAGCTTTGCAGAAACTCACAAAGTTTCTGTACAGCCAGTGCGCGATGGCTGATTTGGTTTTTTATATCATTTCCCAATTCGGCAAAAGTCCGGTCGTAACCTTCAGGCATGAATACAGGATCGTAGCCAAATCCGGAATCACCACGTTTTTCTTTGATTATTTCGCCTTTTATCACTCCTTCAAAGAGATACTCCTTTCCGTCCAGTATCAACGAAATAGCGGTGCGGAATTGTGCTTTACGGTTTTCTTTTCCGTCCAGTTCGTGAAGAAGTTTGAGCATATTTGCCTGGGCGTCGTGTCCTTCACCTCCTGCATAGCGGGCGGAATAGACTCCGGGAGCTCCGTTCAAGGCTTCCACTTCCAATCCCGTATCATCGGCAAAACAATCCAGATGATAGTTTTTGTAGATATAGGAAGATTTTAATAACGCATTTCCTTCCAGTGTTTCAGCAGTTTCGGGAATATCCGCTTGGCAACCGATATCATTGAGACTTAATAATTCTACTTGATCTCCCAGGATAGCGGCCACTTCTTCCAGTTTATGAGCATTATTGGTAGCAAATACAAGTTTGCGTTTCATCATCTTATTTTTTGTTTTAACAGGGTTGTTCACTACTTATCAACCGGTTATTATTTCACTTTCAGCTTATCGAATCCTTCGCCATACACACCGATAACGGAACTTTGAGAGATAAAAGCATTCGGATCAATGCGTTTTACCAAACGGAAAATTTCGAGTGACTGACGTTTCTTGGCAAGTACTACCAACACTTTCACATTGGTTTTACTGTACCATCCCGTACCGTCGAGTACCGTTACTCCCCGGTCGGCGTCTTTAATGATACGGTCGGCTATTTCATCATATTTCTTGGAGAAGATGAAAAATTGAACCGATTGACGGGCACTGTTGATAATCCAGTCGAGCACAACACCAATAATAAATAGGGTGACAAAACCGAAAATAACCCGGCGCCAATCATGAAATATAAAGTAACAGGAACTGATAATGAATACATCACAAATCATAATCATTCGTCCAAGCGATACATCTTTGTATTTATTGACGATGGCTGCGATAATATCTGTTCCACCCGTACTTCCATTGTAGTTGAAAGTGATACCGAGGCCTACACCGCACATGGCTGCACCAATAATACAGGCCATAAAATCCTGTCCTGTACCGAGCAATAGCGGCTTACCGTCCGGCGTCATATCCGGTGCTTCTACGTAATTGTTCACCACTAACTGGAATAACCAAAGCAGAAAAGTCAGCGTAAAAATAGCATAAGTCGTTTTTATACTGAATTTCGGACCCAATATCCGGATGGCAAACGTCATCAGAACTGCATTGATAATAAAGTATGACCACTGAATTGGAAATCCTGTTGCATAATAGATAATAGCTCCGATACCGGTAGTTCCTCCGGTAGTTATCTGATAAGGTAACAGGAATGCAGCCCATCCCAAAGAATAGCTTATCAATCCGAGAGTGATATAGATGTAATCTTTCACTTCTCTCATTATTTCCGCTTTTGTCAGTTTATGCATGGATTTTAAGTTCAAGTATTAGGTAATAAGTATTAACCTGACGGATATATTTGGAAAACGACTACGGATAATACTTATTACTTAATACTTATTGTTTTATACTTAATACTTTAAATTACAACGTTTACAATCTTTTTCGGAACGACAATGATCTTTTTCGGAGTCTTGCCATCAATCCACTTCTGTGAACGTTCGTCTGCCAATACTGCGGCTTGGATAGCGTCCGAAGCTTCATCTGCTGCAAATTCCATATTGAAACGTGCCTTTCCGTTGAAAGAGATGGTATAGTTGATAGTATCTTCTTTCAGATATTCTTCGTTGTATGCAGGCCATTGGGCGTCGCATACGGAAGTTTCGTGTCCCAATACATCCCACAACTCTTCGCAGACATGCGGAGCGAAAGGAGCGAGAGTGATAACGAGCTGTTCCAGAATCTCTTTTTTGCTGCATTTCAGGTTGAAGAGTTCGTTTACACAAATCATGAATGCGCTGATAGATGTATTGTAAGAGAACTGTTCAATATCACCAGTCACCTTCTTGATTAATTTATGAAGGCTCTTCAATTCTTCTTTTGTTGCAGGTTCGTCCGTTACCAGATATTCGTCCGTACGGCTGTAGAACAACGACCAGAATTTACGGATAAAACGGTGTACACCGTCGATTCCGTTTGTATCCCACGGTTTAGACTGTTCTACCGGGCCGAGGAACATTTCATACATACGAAGTGTATCTGCACCGTATTTCTCAACAATCATATCCGGATTGACTACATTGAACATAGATTTACTCATCTTTTCAACTGCCCATCCGCAGACATATTTTCCGTCTTCGAGGATAAATTCGGCTGTTTTATATTCAGGACGCCATGCTTTGAATGCTTCCAAATCCAAAATATCATTAGATACGATATTTACGTCTACGTGAATAGGGGTAACTTCGTACTGATCTTTCAGGTTCAGTGAAACGAAAGTATTGGTGTCTTTGATACGATATACAAAGTTGCTGCGGCCTTGAATCATTCCTTGGTTTACTAACTTTTGGAAGGGTTCTTCCATTACAGACACACCCATGTCATACAGGAATTTATTCCAAAAACGAGAATAAATCAAGTGCCCTGTTGCATGTTCGGTACCACCTACATATAGGTCTACATTTTTCCAGTACTGGTCAATTTTCGGATCAACTAATGCCTGATGATTATGCGGGTCCATGTAGCGGAGATAATAAGCCGAAGAACCGGCGAATCCCGGCATGGTGTTCAGTTCCAGCGGGAAGACGGTTACATGGTCAATCTTCTCATTTTCTACGACACATTTGTTTACTGTATCCCAAGCCCATTTAGTTGCGTGTCCTAATGGAGGCTCACCTGTTTCGGTAGGCAGGAATTTAGCGACTTCCGGAAGTTCCAGCGGCAGGCTGGCTTCGTCAATCATATAGGGCATTCCGTCTTTGTAGTAAACAGGGAACGGCTCACCCCAGTAACGTTGGCGAGAGAAAATAGCGTCACGCAGACGGTAGTTCACTTTCACACGGCCCAGATTGTGCTCTTTTACATATTTCTTGGTTGTTTCTATCGCTTCTTTGATGGTCAGTCCGTTCAATGAAAGATCACAGTAAGGAGTGACATCAAGACGCGGAGAGTTGCAAACAATGCCTTCTTTTGCATCGAAACTTTCTTCGCTAACATCACAACCTTCTACCAACGGACGGATTTCCAATCCGAAATGTTTGGCAAATGCATAGTCGCGGCTATCATGAGCAGGTACAGCCATAATAGCTCCTGTTCCGTATCCGGCCAGTACGTAATCGCTGATCCATACAGGCACTGCTTCACCTGTGAACGGATTGATAGCATACGAACCACTGAACACACCGGTAACACTACGGTCGGCAATACGTTCGCGTTCCGTACGTTTTTTGGTACGATCGAGGTAGGCGTCTACTTCTGCTTTTTGTTCAGGAGTCGTTAACTGTGCCACCAATTCACTTTCCGGAGCCAATACCATAAAGGTAACACCGAACATGGTATCTGCACGAGTGGTGAAAATAGTGAATTCGAGGTCACTGTCTTTTACTTTGAATTGCACTTCAGCACCTTCCGAACGTCCGATCCAGTTTCTTTGGGTTTCTTTCAGAGAATCTGTCCATTCGATCGTGTCCAATCCATCAAGCAAGCGTTGTGCGTAAGCGGATACACGCAGACACCATTGGCGCATTTTCTTCTGGATAACAGGAAAACCGCCACGTTCGCTGACTCCGTCTACTACCTCGTCGTTAGCCAGTACAGTTCCTAATTCGGCACACCAGTTTACCATTGTTTCACCCAGATAAGCGATACGATAGTTCATCAGGATTTCCTGCTTTTCTTTTTCGCTTTTGGCGTTCCACTCTTCGGCAGTAAAGCTGATATCTTCGCTGCAAGCGGCATTGAGTCCTTCGTTTCCGTAGATGGCGAAGGCTTTTTCCAGTTCTTCGATAGGACGGGCTTCCTGTTCGTCGTTACAATAATAGCTGTTGAACATTTTTTGGAAGACCCATTGGGTCCAATGATAATATTCCGGGTCGCAAGTACGGATTTCACGGTTCCAGTCGAAAGAGAAACCTATTTTGTCCAACTGCTCGCGGTAGCGGTTGATATTGTTGACGGTAGTGATGGCGGGATGCTGTCCGGTTTGGATGGCATACTGTTCTGCCGGCAGACCGTAAGCGTCATATCCCATCGGGTTGAGTACATTGAAGCCCTGCAGTCGTTTGTAACGGGCGTAAATATCCGAAGCAATGTATCCCAGCGGATGACCTACGTGTAGACCAGCTCCTGATGGGTAAGGAAACATGTTTAGTACATAAAATTTTTGCTTCGAATCATCTTCCGTAACTTGGTAGGTTTTCTCTTCTACCCACCTTTTCTGCCACTTCTTTTCAATTTCTCTGAAATTGTACTCCATAGTGATAAAGTTTTTATTTATAGTGATTTATACTGTTATTTCTAATTCGAGGCACAAATTTACGTGTTTATTTTCAGATAACCACGCTTTCCCTATTGACTTTCTTCTTTTTATTTTGTATATTTGAGGTCAATAATAATAAAGAAATAACAATGAAATATATAAATTTTATTACATAAAGTTCAATAGGTTAATATGCGAATTGCATAACGAGGATAACAAATGGGCAAGAAACTGTGAAGGTTCTTGCCCATTTTTGTTGCAATAATTCTATTTTAGGTATTGAAAGTGTCAAAAAAGAGTTTATAATAAACTTGGATACCGTTTATAATAAACCTCTTTGTTATTTATTAAAAACTTGAATAGAGTTTATTCGATTTCGAGGCTTTCGTGTAAAGAAGAAAGAATGATTGCAATGAATAACCGGCATCTTCTTTTCTTCTTTAATAAATAATTTCTACAATATACTGAATGAGTGTATTGATTATATTATTTTACAATATGTCATTGTTTTGCCCGATAATCGATCATTCAACGTAAAAAGCTCCTGCTGTCTGTTCAATCAGTTCGGACTTATGAGTCAGTTCTCCGGATTGAATAGAAACCATCATTGAGTCAAAAAAAATGCAGAAATCGTCTGTCATATCATATAATTCTGTAATTTTGTTGTGCAAGCCCTGTAAAACTAAAACAGCATTTCCAAGTTAATCTTTTAATACTAAAAATACATATAAGTATGAAAATGAATCTTCATTGTTTTGCGAATCTTATCCCGATAATGATTCTCGCGCTTTTCTCGAATAGCGGACTGATAAACGCAACCGAAGTCGGAAAACGTACTGACGCATTGGAAGCATCAGCCTGGAACGAATCCAAATGGATTTCCGCAGTAGACGCTCCTGTAGTGAAAGGACATAACGACGATCGCGCAGCCGATGGCGCGAGTTGGTTCGTGTCCACCGTGAAAAATGAACAGAAAATTGTCTCCGCCAAGTGGATGACCGCTGGACTGGGAGTTTACGAGTTGTATGTGAATGGGAAACCCGTAGGCGAGGAATTTCTGAAACCGGGCTTCACACACTATGCCAAGACCAAACGTTCTTTCACTTATGATATTACAGACATCATCCGTACCAAGCTAAACGCCGAGAACATGCTTTCCGTACAGGTAACGCCGGGATGGTGGGGTGACAAAATCATAACTCCCGGAGGATATGACGGCATGATAGGCAAGAAATGTGCCTTCCGTGGTGTACTGGAACTAACTTTTTCTGACGGAAGTAAGAAGCGTTACGGTACCGACCTCGAAAACTGGAAAGCCGGAATTGCCGGTCCGGTGAAACATGCCGGTATCTTTGACGGAGAAGAGTACGATGCACGCGAACCGATGGGCTTCGAATGTGTGGATAAACTCTCCATACCCGAAGAGAACACCGAATTTTCTGGCGACATTCTGCCTTCGGACGGAGCGGAAGTCTATCTGCGTACAGATCTTGCTCTTGCTCCTATCAGAGCATATATTTGGAAGAATATAGAAGGAGCGAAAGAGAACGAGTTCGGTAAGGTGATTATCGCCCGTGAGTTCGCATCGGGCAAGGAGATAACCGTAAGTCCGGGAGAGACGTTAGTGGTGGATTTCGGGCAAAATTGCGCCGGCATACCCTCTTTCGTATTCAAAGCTGCCGAGGGAACGGTGCTGACCTGCCTTCCTGCAGAGCTGCTCAATGACGGCAACGGCGCCAAGATTCGTGGGATGGACGGTCCGGAAGGAAGCTGCCATCGCGAAAACCTGCGCATCCCCCACACCGGTATCCGTCTGGATTACACCTTTGCTGGCGGAGATAACTATGTGGCCTATTATCCTCACTGCACCTTCTTCGGTTACCGCTATGTCTCCATAACTGCCACCGGGAATGTTGCCATCAAGTCGTTGAAGTCCATCCCCGTTACTTCCATCGCAAAGGAACTGGAGACCGGCACTATCACCACAGGCAACGACCTTGTGAACAAGCTCATCTCCAACACTTATTGGGGACAGCTATCCAACTACCTGTCTATACCCACCGACTGTCCGCAGCGTGACGAGCGTCTGGGCTGGACAGCAGACACACAAGTGTTTGCAGAAACCGGTACGTTCTTTGCTAACACCATGAAGTTTTTCCATAAGTGGATGCGTGACATGCGCGACACTCAAAACAGTTTGGGTGGATTCCCCGGAGTGGCTCCCTTGGCACAATACGGTGATGAGAAAATGCGTTTGGGTTGGGCCGATGCCGGAATCATTGTGCCCTGGACGGTATGGAAGCAATTCGGTGACACGCAAATTATTGAAGAGAGCTGGAACGCCATGGACCTGTTTATGAACCACATCAACGACACCAAGTATAATCACGAGACTCTCTGCGGTGAGAACGGCAACTACCAATGGGCCGACTGGTTGAGCTACGAACCACTGGAAAGTTGTAGCGGACTCGCTTTCTCTCCCCAAGGCCCGCTTCCTGATGCCGTCAGCTATTGGAACTATTTGAGCGCTTCTTACTGGGTGATAGATGCTTTCATGATGCGGGATATGGCTGCCGCCACTGGTCGCGATGCCGCCAAGTACCAGCAAATGGCCGATTCGGCAAAGGCATACATCAAAGAGAACTTCCTCAACGAGGACGGCACCTTCAAAACCGCCATCCTCAACACCATGCAAACTCCTGCCTTATTTGCCCTAAAGAACCAGCTTGTGGAAGGCGAAGCCAAAGCGAAGATGATAGACCGCCTGCGTGAAAACTTCGCACAGCACGATCTTTGCTTGCAGACCGGATTCTTGGGCACATCCATTCTCATGGCCACCCTCACGGAGAATGGCATGGAAGACATTGCCTATGAACTCCTCTTTCAACGTAAGAACCCAAGCTGGCTGTATTCTGTGGACAATGGAGCCACCACCATCTGGGAACGGTGGAACAGCTATATGATAGACAAAGGAATGGGACCGCGCGGCATGAACAGCTTCAATCATTATGCCTATGGATGCGTATGTGAATGGATTTGGGAAACCGTTGCCGGCATCGCAGCCGATCCTGCCACCCCCGGCTTCAAACATATCATTATGAAGCCCATTCCAGACAAGCGGTTAGGACACGTGACTGCCGAATACCGTTCCGCCGCCGGACTCATCAAGAGTGCCTGGAAATACGAAGGAGATACCTGGATTTGGGAATTCACCATTCCTAAGGGTGTTACCGCTACCGTAACCCTTCCCGGAGAGATGAAGTCAAAGGAGTATGGAAGTGGAACTTACAAGGTGACCAAATAGTTCTTCATGTAAGAATTTGATAGTAAGGAGATGTATCGAAACTCTCTTTTAACGTGATTACCCTCATTACAGCTATTTGTGATGAGGGTAATTCTTCATTTTTACAATATATGGTTATATCTTGTCTTTCTCTTCTTTTTCTATCATCTCGTCGTAATATGTTATGCGTGCAGCACATTCTCGGATAGTCACTTCGCGCAGTACCTCTGTTCGTGCCAGCATATACTCGTATTCCTCTTTGTTGACGGTGAACAGCCGGTTGTATCGCGCTTCGATATATGCCCTGCATAATTTATCAAATGCTTTATTATCTTCGAAAGTATTGGTAGGAAACACATTAGCAAATCCTCGTGAACAGCTTCTGACCATCGCTCCCAGTACTTTTAATTCATGAGATTTAGGGCGAATTCCGTTATACACAAGCGTAAATGATTTGTAGAAGCGCTCGCAGGCTTGATGTAATAAGAAAGAACCTAATTTATAGTCTCCATCTTCATAGGCTAGTTCGCCATGTCTTAAGAATCCTTCTGCTAAAGGAAAACATTCTTCATATTCTTCCTCTGCATATTGCTTAATCTCCCGATACGGCAACTTTTCAGGTTTGCCAATATGAAACGTACCATTGTCATACAACAGAATTCCGTCTTTTATAATTTCATAAAAGAAATAATGCTTCCTTCTTATAGCTCTATTAATGGTCACTGGAGTTTCTACAATAATATTAGGCGGTGCCGGATGCCGCTTTCCTTCCATTCTTGTATCATATTTAGGAACGATCACCTCGCGCGCATGCCTCTCTGCTTTATTTGCGTCTCTCGTATCACATATCACCAGAATATCCAAATCACTTTGGTAGTAAGTAGTTACTCCACGTTCGTCGTATATTTCATCCCAGATAACATATTTTCCCCGTGCATAACTTCCATACAAGATAATCATACGCACATTCGTAAGATTCGACAATATCAGCTCTTGCAACACCGCCAACTCTTCTTGCGTGCGTTTGGGCAAACGTTTTATTGATCTTTTCATATTGTTAGCCTATCTGTTAAACCTCTTCACATATCGGCATATCCATTCCTTTGTATACCACCACAATCTTATGAAGTTGTGTAGTGCCGACTGCTCTCTTTACCGTATCAGTGTCAGCATAATGATTCGCTTGGGCAATAGCTTCCTGTCGCAGTTCTTCCACGCGGCTTTCGGGATCTTTATACTTGGCATACTTCAGTTCCACAATGTAGCTGTGCTTCATGTCGGAATAGATATCCAGTAGCGGACAGAGGAAAATATCGACATAACCTGCCTGTGTGTCCTGTTCGGAAATGGGACGGTAGAAACGGTTTTGTGCCGTCATGGCAAGCGTAAAGCCGTGGACAAAAAATTCACCTTTCTGCTTGTCACGCTGGGAAGTGTAGTGTTTCAGGCAGTCAGCAATATAACCGAAATAGGCTTTCCAATCGCCATCGTAGGCAAGAGCGCTGGCAAGTTCGTTCTTTTCGTAACTACTGAAATTGAGTTCGGCTTCGTTATAGGTACTTAGCAGATAAGTGTAAATTTGTTCGCGGACTACCTGATTAGGAATGGTGAGTTTGGTCTTTCCTTTATACGTGCCGCTAATGGTGAGCATACCGAAATAGTAGAGCAGGCTCACAAAGTTGTCGGGATTGGTGATATTGATGGCAGGAAAACCTTTTTTCAGTTCTCCGGTGACGTAGCCTTCGCTCACCAATGTCTGTATGATGGAGGCATCATGGGCAAACTCTTTGTCCTTCCGGATGAGCATACGTAATTTTTCGTAGTCGATACGGATATTGTCTTCTACCATATCCCGGGGGGCTTTGCCTCGTTGAATATAATTCTTGACGAAGTAGAGTACCATATTAGAGTTGTACATAGTGGTTTCACCATAACATTCTTCCGCAAAGCAGTAGTTGTCATACCAAGGTTTCATTATTTCTATCAGTTCGTCCACACTGTGGTTGAATGGACTGGTGGTGGAATAGTAAGTGAGCATTTGGCGCACTTCTTCTTCCGTGAAACCTATCATCTCGTTGAATTCCGGTGTGAGCGAGTAGTTGGTTCCGATATTGAAACCACTTGTGAGGTCGTCCATTGTCACGGGGCTTACGCCGGTGATGAAACAACGCTCGATGCTGGAATAGGTTCCGGCTTTGATTTTATTGAAAAAGGCGCGCAGATAACCTTCGCCATGTGTTTCGTCCGTATAGCGATGCAGGCTTTCTATATCCGAGAGGATGGCATTGGTGAAATGGTCGTATTCGTCGATAAAGAGGTAAATACGTTGGTTGGTCTTATTACATTCTGTGAACAGGTATTCAAATTGTTCGACAGCTCCTTCTTTTTTGTCGAGTTCTTCCTTGATGCCTTTGGGGAGATAGTCAGCGTAAATGTCACAGAAATAGTCGAACATTGTTTGGCAATGCGCGTCCAGTCCCTTGCGGTAGTTGTGTAGTTCGCCTACTATTCCGGAGAAGTTGAGGTATAGTACCAGATAGCTGTTCCGGTCGCGCGTAGGGTGCTTTCCGATGTAAAGGTCGCCAAACAGCGCTTCGAACTTATCCTTGGCAAGTATATCATAATAGTGCTGCAACATATTTACAGTGAGGCTTTTGCCGAAACGGCGCGGACGAATAAAGAAGAAAAACTTGTCCGCTTCTTCTATCATGGGTATAAACCGGGTTTTGTCCACATAATAACAGTCGTCGCGGCGGATTACTGCAAAGTTCATCATGCCGTATGGGATACGTTTTCTGTCCGGTGCTATATATTTTTCCATAACTTATACCTTATTTTAGGAGCTTTCTTTGAACATAAACAAAGGTACGGGCTTTTTGTTACTTCTCCAAACAAACATTCCATAACTTCTCGCTATCTTTGCACTCTATTAAACAAACATCACCACCATTATGGAATTGAAGCATGGATATTACCATCTGATTGCGATACTTGTAGTTGCTATCTGGGGATTGACTTTCATATCAACCAAAGTATTAATTAATCACGGACTGACCCCACAGGAGATATTCTTTTATCGTTTTCTCATTGCTTATCTGGGTATTTGGGTGATTTCTCCCAAACGTCTGTTTGCGGGTAATTGGAAAGACGAACTTTGGTTGATGGCAGGAGGTTTCTTCGGTGGTTCACTCTATTTCTTTACAGAGAATACAGCTTTGGGAATTACGCAAGCATCCAATGTCGCTTTCATCATTTGCACAGCTCCCCTGCTTACTACCATTCTTTCCCTTCTCTTTTATAAGAGTGAAAAAGCCACCAAAGGTTTGATTTATGGTTCCATATTAGCTTTAATCGGGGTGGGACTGGTGGTCTTTAACGGTAGTTTTGTACTTAAATTATCTCCGGTAGGGGATCTGCTCACTTTACTTGCCGCCCTGTCGTGGGCATTTTATAGTTTGGTGATAAAGAAAATGACAGGGCGGTACCCCACTGTATTTATCACCCGCAAAATATTCTTTTATGGAGTATTGACTATACTTCCCGCCTTTCTTCTTCATCCGTTACAACCTGATTTCGATGTACTTTTAAAACCGGTTGTATTATCCAATCTCTTATTTTTGGCCGTCCTGGCATCCTTGGTTTGTTATGTCCTCTGGAATGTGGTATTGAAACAGTTGGGAACCGTTAGAGCCTCCAATTATATCTATCTCAATCCGTTGGTAACAATGGTGGCATCCGTAATCATTCTTCACGAACAAATCACATGGATTACATTATTGGGAGCAGGTTGCATTATTTTTGGAGTCTATCAGGCAGAGAAAAAATAAGAAAGAATTTCTTATTTTCATATAGAAGAAATTCTTTCTTATTTCAGTTTGAATGACAGATCTGTTTTATATCTTATTTAGCGAGTAATTGGAGAATTTTATTACTAACATCGCTGTTTTCCTGAACACCACCAAAAAGCTTGGATTGTGGACCGTATGCAAACAGTGGAACCATGATTGGTGTATGTCCTTTAGATACAAACATTGCTTTCATTTTGCCTTCTTTTATGTTTCCGTCACGTAAAGCTAATGCTCCGGTTTCATGATCAGCTGAAATAATCACTAATGTATTTCCATCTTTTTCTGCAAATCTGATAGCAGCTTCTACCGCCTTGTCAAAGTCCAATACTTCACGGACAACTGCCGAATAATCATTACTGTGCGCACTTTTATCTATTCGGGCACCTTCTACCATTAAGAAGAAACCGTTAGTACTCCTGCTCGAAAGATAGTCAATAGCCATTTGGGTGGTAGACGGAAGGAAATCTCCCCGGTTTTCGTTTACAGAAGCTGTTTTGCTCTTTGTGGGTAAGTATCCCAGTTTTTTAGATTTCTTGATAGCTTTGTCATTCGGTTCCTCTATGATGGTAAACTCTTTTTTGATTTCCTTTTGAACGTTTGGTGCTTGTTTTTCAAATAGTTCATAACTACCGGCAGAAAAGAATGTCAGCTTACTGTTAGGAAGATCCGCCCAAATTTCTTTAGACATTCCACGCTCCGGTTGGTGAGCAAAAAAAGCAGCAGGAGTAGCTCCGTCGAGATTGTCAGTGGTAACAATTCCTGAAATGTAGCCATAGCCGGATAACTTCTCCGGTAAGTTTGGAATAACTTGGTTATTTTCATCCATTCCGAGTGCTCCGTTTTTAGTTTTTTTTCCGGTTGAGTAAGCGGTTCCGGAAGCAGCTGAATCTGTTGTAAACTTGTTGGCGGATTGCGTTCTGACGAAACCGCATGTTTTTAAATTAGTGATAGTAAGCTGTCCTTGATTGGCATACATTCCTGAACAGATATGTGCCAGTCCCATGCCGTCACCTATCATTAAGATGACATTCTTCACCGGTTTGTCGGTAGCATCCATGTCAAATGAAGGAACATACGAACTTTGTGGATTTTCGTTCTTAAAATCTCCTTTGACGATTTCTTGTGCTGATAGATTATAGCAAAAGAATAAGGAGAGAATAAATAAGTGAGTTTTAAATTTTACATTCATGGCTAATATGTTTTAATTAGAAGTAAGTAATTCGGATATGTTGACTGTATCGTATGGCTTTTCTCCAAATGCGGCATAATATTTTAATTGTATCTGGTTGTTTTCTTTGTCAATAGAAAGGATGCCGTAGCCCGGTAAATCCATTTGTTTGAAAAAACGGATATGGGGAGTTTCTTTATCAATCCATTCCATACGCTGTTGTAGAGTAGAAGGTTGCCATTGTGGGTGTGCCGTTACTAATTTAGGACTATAGTCTGTAACTACCTTTTTCGGAATCAGCATATTTTTATCTTTGATGACACTGTTGACGAGAATCTGAACGATAGGTCCCCAAGGAGTGTCCCGACAGATAACGGAGTATAGATGCAGATGTGCACAGAGTACGATTGCTTGTTGACTGGCGATGATTTGCAGTAATTGTTCCCTCTTGGTATTATCTTGTCGGAATACATGCCAGCATCTTTCGTTTACCGGAATCACAGGCTCGTGTAACATGACAAACTTGTAAGTAGCCTTCGAACCGGCTAGTGACTTTTCTAATTGTTGTAGCCCTTCCGGATTCCGATCCCATGGATCATAACACACAAATAATACATCATCAAGAGTAGTAGTGTAATTGGCTGACTGTAAGGATGGATGTCCTGCCAACCTTGCCATATTGGGTAAGTATACTTTTTCAAAAGCTTCTTTAGCCCCTGGCCCTGTGATATCATGATTACCTTTAGTCATAATGAAAGGTACTTTCAGATTCATTTTGTTGACAGCTTTAAAAGCACTGTTAGCCATCTGTATTGCTTTTTGTGGAGAACCGGCCAATCCTTCTGATAAGTCCCCCATTTGCAGAACGGCTTTTATTGACGGCTGGTGTTTTTGAACTTGCCCGCTGATTATCCGGGAGAATTCCGGCCATGTATTTTTCGTGAATACTGAATATTCTTTGGTAACTTGGCGCAGATCATCCGGTTTGGTGGATAACCATTCCATATCGTGATCTTCCAATAAATCATAGTGTATATCTCCCAACAAGAGAAATGAAACTTCTTTTTCATTTTGCTCTTGGGAGTATGATTGCAGAGAAGTCAAAAGCGATAAAAGGACAAATAATATTTTATTCATATTCTGTTACTTATTTATTTCAAAAGAAGGGGGGACACTGTCTGCCGCCCAATTCTTATTGGGAGTGTTTCCCATTGTAAATTCCAGTTTGCCGCCATTCATCAGTTCTTTATGTTCGAACCAGGATTGGGTCCAATCTTTGCCATTTAATTTGGCTGATTGGATATATTTATTTGTCGGCGAATAGTTGTGCGCAATGACCTCGAATGATTTTCCGGCTCCTGTTTCAATAACTGCTCTTTCGAACATAGGAGTTCCGATGACATAAATAGGCAAACCAGGAGTAATAGGATAGAAACCTAGCATAGAGAAGACTACAAATGCTGACATTCCTCCGCCATCTTCGTCGCCCGGGAGTCCCATCAGGTCATTTCTAAACCATTCATCGAGCAATGTCCTTACTCTTTTTTGAGTTCTCCAGGGCTCTCCTATATAGTTGTACAGATAAGGAATGTGCATACTGGGTTCGTTAGCCATTGAAAATTGACCTACATTACCCGTATGATCCGGTAATTGTGCATAAAATACATATTTGGCTTCGCCCAATGGGGTGTTATACATCGTTTCAAGATTATTTCTGAATGCTTCTTTCCCTCCCATCAGTTCAATTAAATCAGCAATATTATGGGGAACATCCCATCGGTATATCCAACCGTTATTCTCGCCGTATGCTTCACGAGCACCTAATCCACCGGCAGTGGCATAATCAAAGGGTTCTATGAATTCGCCTTTTGCATTTTTGGGATGGAAGAATTTTGTTTCAGGATTGAAAATATTCCGATAGTTTTTACTCCCTTGTAGAAAGTAGTTATAGTCTTTCTCATACCCAAGTTGTTTGGCTATTTGTGCCAGACACCATTCATCGTAAGACGTACCTAGAGTGACGGCTACTGGTTGGCGTTTTTCAAATGGGTGTACTTCGTCAGCTGTTTCTTGTTCTCCCGGTGCCAATGCCGGTAAATATCCGTTTTCCCAATAGAATTTTGTGATTTCACCTCCCTTTATGCCTGACCACGGGGCTAACGTTTTTTCTGTAATACCAAGTTTGCAGGCTTCGTAAGCAGCTGATAAATCAAAGTTACGGATTCCTTTTATATATGAATCAATAACAGTGGCTACACCGTGATTGGAATTCATTCTACGGCTGTCTCCCGTAACTTCAGGAAATGTAGGCATCCAGTTATGTTCCATTTGCTGTGCCATTCTGATAAAAGACTGAATCATGTCAGCTTCCATTTGTGGTTCGATGATAACACGTAAGGGGTGGACTGCTCTATACGTGTCCCAAATCCAATCGTCGGTATAAAATGGGACAGAATCTTTGTGGATACTATTGTCGAAAGCACTGTAATAGCGGTTGTCTTCCGAAAGGCAAATCATCCGTTCGTAAGTCCGGTAGAGGGAAGTATAGAATATTGCTTTTGCATTTTCGTCTATTCCTTCCACTTTGATTTTATTTAATGTTTGATTCCAGATGTTTTTGGCAATGTTCATCTGGTTTTCCACATCATAATCTTTTATTTCCCGCTGTAGGTTGGCTTTTGCTTGCTTTTCATCAATGAAGGAAATACCGTAGCGAACTTTGATTGTTTTTATATCTGTTGAATATAAGAGAGCGATACCCACGTTCTTGCCTTTTATGGCAGTGTGGCTGTGATTTATTTCTTCTTTGCTGACAGTCATCGTTTTTTCCGGCAGTGCGGAAGTCTCCATATAAACATATACTTTGGTTTGATGATCTATGTTCTGATAACCGGAAATGGTATTCTCCGTAGTTTTAAGCTCACCATTGGTGGTACTAAGTATTAAATATGGAGCATTGTTTTTCCGGAAACTTAGTTCATAGATTCCTGCCTGGTGGGAAGGAGCGAATTTAGTGGAAACCTCTTCTTCTTCAAAATAGGAAGAATAGGAATAGGGTTTTATCACTTCATTATCATAACAATAGTAATATACCGGTTGTAATCCGCTCTCTGCTCCCTGATAGAAAGACAGGCTGAATGCAGACTTTCCCCGATGCGAGGTGACAATGACCGGTAAGCCTTTTATTTTATCAGAGGTGTAATCTGCTCTTTCCGGATAGATGCGGAGCATACTATTGGGAAGATGGACAGTTGGGTAAGTAGGAACTAACAAATGACTGATATTCCCCATATAGGGATTTACATAGTCAACCGGAGTTAACACTACCTCTTGCTTGTTGCTGCATCCATTGACGATTAAAATCATTAACAGTACTAACGGAATGAATTTTCTCTTGTACATAAACAGATTTTTTTATTTTTCGATGGTTTTAATTAGATTTGCTGTAAATATAGGATGATTTGATTAATGAAAACTTAATGTAACCTTAAAATCTATCTTCTACAAATATTTTTTTTTGTAAAGTTTCGCCATTAAGAGAATATTAATCACCATAAAATATCTTTGGTTCATCTTTAATGCATTAATCAATACTGTATTTTTTAATTTAATAATTAAGTATTATGAAAAACTAAATACAGTATTAAAACAGGTTATCTCTTACTGGCTATTGGAAGCTACTGTTTAGTTTAGTTCATTAGAGCACCGGAATGAATCTATTTTTAAAGGTGGGGCTGCTCTGAACCGAATCTCTAGGATTTCAGGTTGGCCAAAAGAATCTGATGATTGAAAAAGAGAGAGTTCTGCTGGTTTATATCAAATAGGGACGAAGCGTATAGGCATAAAAAAAGGAGCAACGCCTTGCTCCAACCTTTGTTAACCTTAAATCTAATACTATGAAAAACACATTGCAAAGATACGGACTCTTGGGAAATTAGCAAATTATCCAAGAAAAATAGCATGTTTTATAACACGTTTTAATAGTTTTCCCCTACTTATTAAGAAATAAACTCTCCTTTTTTCAAGGTATGCAACATTTATTTTGAAAATTGAATCGGAGCATACCGTTGATTCTCTGCCGAAAAACCGTTATCTTTGCAAGGATAATTCATTATATACTCAACAAAAAAGAAAAGGAGACACCCGTGAACGAAGAAGAGATTGTCCTCACCCCGATGATGAAACAGTTTCTGGATTTGAAGGCAAAACATCCGGATGCAGTGATGCTGTTTCGTTGCGGTGACTTTTATGAAACATATTCTACGGATGCCATCGTTGCAGCCGAAATTTTAGGGATCACACTAACAAAACGTGCCAATGGGAAAGGAAAAACTATCGAGATGGCAGGTTTTCCTCATCATGCCCTTGATACCTACCTTCCGAAACTGGTTCGTGCCGGAAAACGTGTCGCCATCTGTGACCAGCTGGAAGACCCGAAAATGACGAAGAAGCTGGTGAAGCGTGGCATTACCGAATTGGTTACTCCCGGTGTTTCTATCAATGATAATGTTCTGAACTATAAAGAAAATAACTTCCTGGCTGCCGTTCATTTCGGAAAGGCTTCCTGTGGAGTTGCTTTTCTCGATATTTCTACCGGTGAATTCCTTACTGCAGAAGGGCCTTTTGATTATATAGACAAGCTGTTGAATAACTTTGCCCCTAAGGAAATTCTTTTTGAACGTGGCAAACGCCTGATGTTTGAAGGTAATTTCGGTAACAAGTTCTTCACATTCGAGCTGGACGACTGGGTATTTACAGAAACGACTGCCCGTGAGAAACTGCTGAAACACTTTGAAACGAAGAATCTGAAAGGTTTCGGAGTGGAGCATTTGAAGAATGGCATCATTGCTTCCGGTGCTATTTTGCAGTATTTGACAATGACGCAGCATACGCAAATTGGTCACATCACTTCATTGGCGCGTATTGAAGAAGATAAATACGTCCGTCTGGATAAGTTTACGGTGCGTAGCCTTGAGTTGATTGGTAATATGAATGATGGCGGAAGTAGCCTGCTCAATGTGATCGACAGAACGATCAGCCCAATGGGAGCTCGTCTGTTGAAACGCTGGATGGTTTTTCCCTTAAAGGATGAGAAACCGATCAATGAACGCTTGAATGTAGTGGAATATTTCTTCCGCCAACCTGATTTTAAGGAACTGATTGAAGAACAGTTGCATTTAATAGGAGATTTGGAACGTATTATTTCCAAAGTGGCTGTAGGACGTGTGTCGCCCCGTGAAGTCGTTCAGTTGAAGGTAGCTTTACAAGCTATTGAGCCGATAAAACAGGCATGTATGGAAGCTGATAATGCGAGTTTGAATCGTATTGGCGAACAGCTGAATCTTTGTATTTCTATTCGTGACCGGATTGCCAAAGAGATTAAAAATGATCCTCCTTTACTGATAAATAAAGGTGGAGTGATTCAAGATGGTGTGAACGCAGACTTGGATGAATTGCGGCAAATCTCCTATTCAGGAAAAGATTATCTGCTAAAGATACAGCAGCGGGAGAGCGAGGAGACGGGTATTCCGAGTTTGAAAGTGGCTTATAATAACGTATTCGGTTATTATATCGAAGTCCGTAATGTCCATAAAGATAAAGTTCCTAAAGAGTGGATTCGTAAACAGACGCTGGTTAATGCGGAACGTTATATCACGCAGGAACTAAAGGAATATGAAGAAAAGATTTTGGGAGCGGAAGATAAGATTCTGATTCTGGAAACGCAGCTATATACGGACTTAGTACAGGCATTGATGGAGTTTATTCCACAGATACAGATTAATGCGAATCAGATTGCACGTCTGGACTGTCTGTTGTCATTTGCCAATGTGGCTCGTGAGAATCGTTATATCCGTCCGATTATTGAGGATAATGACGTATTGGATATTCGTCAGGGACGTCACCCGGTAATAGAAAAACAACTTCCGATAGGTGAGAAGTATATTGCCAATGATGTAATGCTGGACAGCGATACACAGCAGATTATTATTATTACAGGTCCGAACATGGCTGGTAAGTCGGCACTCTTGCGTCAGACGGCGTTGATTACGCTATTGGCTCAAATCGGCTCGTTTGTTCCTGCGGAAAGTGCGCATATCGGTTTAGTTGATAAGATATTTACCCGTGTAGGAGCGAGCGATAATATATCAGTCGGTGAATCTACATTTATGGTAGAGATGAATGAAGCGGCTGATATCCTGAATAATGTTTCTTCCCGGAGTCTGGTATTATTTGACGAATTGGGTCGTGGTACTTCTACTTATGATGGTATTTCCATTGCCTGGGCAATTGTAGAGTATATCCATGAACATCCGAAAGCAAAAGCACGTACATTATTTGCTACGCATTATCATGAATTGAATGAGATGGAGAAATCTTTCAAGCGCATCAAGAATTATAATGTATCGGTGAAAGAAGTTGATAATAAAGTAATCTTCCTTCGTAAACTGGAACGTGGCGGTAGTGAACACTCTTTCGGTATTCATGTGGCAAAGATGGCCGGTATGCCGAAAAGCATTGTGAAACGTGCAAATGAGATATTGAAACAGCTTGAATCTGATAATCGCCAACAGGGCATAGCAGGTAAACCGTTGGCAGAAGTGAGCGAGAATCGTGGAGGTATGCAGTTAAGCTTCTTCCAGTTGGACGATCCGATTCTCTGTCAGATTCGCGATGAGATATTGAATCTTGATGTGAATAATCTTACTCCTATTGAAGCGCTGAATAAACTGAATGATATAAAGAAGATAGTCAGGGGGAAATAAGCTGAAAATGTATATAATGTCTTAGGATATGTTTTCGATTGTTGTCCTGACATTAGGGAAATGGCATTTGTTTTATTGATAAAAAAGAGGGATTAGTGATGTTTGAACCGCTAATCCCTCTTTTTTTGATTTAGGCTATTTTATTTTTCTTCTTGTCATAGAAGAACATGAAATAGACGCCTATTATGATAAACGGAACGCTTAACCATTGTCCCATATTGAACATCATGCTGTTTTCAAAATCTTCCTGATTTTCTTTTAGGAATTCGATGAAAAAGCGGAAGGTGAAGATGTAAGTCAGGCAGAGCCCGAAGAAGAAGCCACGGTGCAGTTTCTTGCTGTAATTCTTATACAGGTAAATCATGATGAAGAACAGGATAAGATAAGCAATGGCTTCGTAGAGCTGTCCCGGATGACGGGGGAGCATATCTACACGTTCGAAAACGAATGCCCAGGGCACATCAGACGGTTTGCCGATGATTTCGGAGTTCATCAGGTTGGCAAGGCGGATGAAGCAGGCGGTGATTGGAGTAGCTACGGCAATCATATCCAGCACGTCCATATAATGGAGCTTCGTCTTGCGGCAATACAGCCAAAGGGCGATTATCAGTCCTAATGTACCGCCGTGGCTGGCAAGTCCTTCATATCCGGTAAATTTCCAGTTTCCGTCCGGCATGAACTTGATAGGAAGAATCATTTCCCAAAAATGAGACAGGTAGTATCCCGGGTCATAGAACAGGCAGTGTCCTAGGCGGGCACCGATTAGAATACCAAAGAAACAGTAAAAGAAAAGAGGGTCAAACTTCTTTTCCTCTATCTTTTTATCCCGGTACTGGTAGTGAACAACCACATAAGCAAAGAATATTCCTACTGCCCACAGTAATCCGTAATAACGGATAGAAATGCCGAACAGGTTGAATAGTTCGGGATTCGGGTTCCAGTTGATGGATAATAGCATGGTATTCATTCTATATTGGATTAATGTTAATGATTAGATTCTTTGAATTTCTCCGCAACCATCCGGTAGGTCGGTATATCTATTCCCTGTTCTTCGGCTGCTGCAATCATGTCGAAGAGCAATCCTTGTATTTCCGAGTCGTGTCCGCGTGCCAGGTCTTTTTGCATAGAAGCGGTACTTTCGGGATCGAGCTTGTCAATCACTTTCAGGTTGTAGCTGACTGGGTCTTCGGGAAATTCGACGCCCAGTTTCTTTCCTAAGGCAGCGCTTTCCGTAGAAAGTCCGATAAATGTATCCCGTATCTTTCCCGGTTTCTGCACTTCTCCCATCGGAACGTCGTAGTAAGCACCCGTCACAGCCATTGCGGAGATAAACGACCATTTGATAAACGTATCCCGGTTGATGTCCGGTGAGAGGTCTACCTTTATGCCTGCTTCCTGCAAGTCTTGTTGGATAGCTTCCAGTAATCCGGGTTTTACAACTGTGCCGCGATGAGCGCCGTATACCAACCGGAATATCTTTCCCATTTGGGTGATTTCTCCGGTGCCGGATACGAAGCCTACGATATAGATGCAGCCGTCGAGAACGGTGACTTCCGGAACTAGCTTCTGTATGCGCGGCCCTGTGCCATATACATTCAGAATAGGGATGACAACCGTGTCTTTGTGTGCTGCTCTTTTTATCAGTTCTACGATAGAATCGACCGAATAACCTTTTACGCATACAAATATCACATCTGCTTTTCCATTGAATTCTTCAGCGGTAGTAGCCGGAATCCGGAGCGTATGTTCGCCCTTCAAATCCGATTTCAGTTTCAAACCGTTCGTTTGAATCGACTGCAAATGAGCTCCACGGGCAATACAGGTTACATCTTTGCCTGCCAGCGACAAGAATCCTGCGATACTGCCGCCTACACCTCCCGTTCCTGCAATGAGATATTTCATATTGTTAGCGAATTAGTAATTAATAAGTCGTCGGTGGTAACCGATAATCACACGTTGAAACGGAAATGCATGATGTCGCCATCCTGCACCACATATTCTTTTCCTTCCACACCCAGTTTTCCGGCTTCTTTCACAGCTGCTTCCGAGCCGTATTTGATATAATCATCGTATTTGATAACTTCGGCACGGATAAAGCCTTTTTCAAAATCGGTGTGGATCACTCCGGCACATTGAGGAGCTTTCCATCCTTTTTCGTATGTCCAGGCACGTACTTCTTGTACACCGGCAGTGAAATATGTTTCGAGATTCAGGAGTTTATAAGCAGATTTGATAAGACGTGCTACGCCCGATTCTTCCAAGCCTACTTCGGCAAGGAACATTTGACGGTCTTCGTACGTTTCCAGTTCGGCGATGTCCGCTTCTGTTTTGGCTGCGACAATCAGGATTTGAGCATTCTCGTCTTTTACGGCTTCGCGTACCATATCTACGTATTTATTTCCGTTTACTGCGCTTGCTTCATCAACATTGCAAACATACATTACCGGTTTGCTGGTCAATAAGAACAGTTCGTGAGCTATCTTTTGTTCGTCTTTTGTTTCAAAAGTCACTGTACGTGCAGATTTTCCCTGTTCCAATGCGTCTTTATATTGAACGAGTACATCGTAAGCTAACTTTGCAGCTTTGTCTCCGCCCGTCTGTGCTTGTTTCTGTACTTTCTGGATACGGCTTTCGATGGTTTCCAGGTCTTTCAATTGAAGTTCGTAGTCAATGATTTCTTTGTCGCGGACGGGATTTACGCTTCCGTCTACGTGTGTCACATTGTCGTCATCGAAGCAACGGAGTACGTGGATAATTGCATCTGTCTCACGGATATTGGCAAGGAACTTGTTTCCCAGTCCTTCACCTTTGCTTGCGCCTTTCACCAGTCCGGCGATATCTACGATTTCTACAGTTGTAGGAACAATTCGTTGGGGGTGCACCAATTCAGCGAGTGCGTTCAGACGTTCGTCAGGAACAGTGATTACACCTACATTGGGTTCAATTGTACAGAAAGGGAAATTTGCCGCCTGTGCTTTCGCATTCGACAAACAGTTGAAAAGTGTCGACTTACCCACGTTCGGTAGTCCTACAATACCACATTGCAATGCCATTTATCTATTTCGTTTTTATTTAGTTATCGATAATCTGACTGCAAAGATAGGCATTTTGGCAGAGTTTTAATATTTTGCCTGATATTTCTTATAGAAAATCAGGAATAAAGTAAATCCAATTAGGGCGAATGGTACACCCGCCAGGGACGGATAACGGTATCCACCACTAACAGCCAGTCCGCCTGCATAAGCACCGATGGCATTTCCGAGATTGAATGCAACCTGCACGCAGGCTGCTCCCAGCATTTCTCCTCCTTTTGATACGCGGATAATTAATATCTGCTCCGGACTGGATACAGCGAACAGTCCTGCCGTACAAAGGCACATCAACAGGGCTGCTGCCCATTTATAGGGAGAAAGGAAGAAAATGAGCAATAACATAATACAGATAAGTGCTTGAGCGGCAGTCCCTATTTTTCCGGGGGTGTAGCGGTCGGAGAGACGTCCGCTAATCAGGTTTCCCACTACCATACCGAAGCCGGCAAGGATCATTAAAGGCGTAATGCTTTCTGCGGAGAAGCCGGACACATTGGTAAGCATCGGATTGATGTAGCTATACCAGCAGAATACACCGCCATTACCTAGTGCCGTAGCACCGAGAATCAGCCACGGAGCCGGAGTTCTAAGAAAGCGGAATTGTCCTTTAAAGCCGGTATCTTTTAAGCCTTCTACATGCGGAACCCATCGCCAGATGTAATATAGGATAACAATTCCCCAGATACCGACCAGCAGGAAAGTGGCACGCCAGGAAAGCATGGTACTTAGGGAAGTGCCCAAAGGTACACCAAACAGGTTGGCAATGGTCATTCCTGCAATCATGATGGAGACGGCTTCCGAACCTTTACCCTTGTCGGCTAGTTTCTCTGCAACAATAGAGCCTACTCCGAAGTATGCACCATGAGGCAAGCCGGAGATAAAACGGGCAGCGAGCAACACCCAGTAATTGGGAGCCATAGCCGCACAGATATTACCTATCATAATTAAGGTAACTAATACTAACAGAATATGTTTTAGCGGATATTTGCGAGCCAGTGTCAATACAGGTGCACCGACACAGACGCCTAATGCATAAGCAGAAATGAAATGCCCTGCGGTAGGAATACTAATACCTAAATCTTTTGCCACATCGGGCAAAATTCCCATCATTACAAATTCGGCAATACCTAATCCCAGTGTGCCGAACGCCAATGCAATAAGACTCTTCTTCATACAAAACTTTACCTTAATACCTGTTACCTTTTTACCTTACTATTATTTGCCGCTTATTTGTTTTGGCTGCAAAGGTAAAACAAAATCTTTCAGGGTGAGTTCGATGAGATGGATTTTGATTTAAATCAAATTAGACAATGTTGGTGTAAGCTGATGACGGGAGATTTATGTAGTATATGTAAATTGTAGCCATTTACTTTCTTTCCAATTCTTGCAAATATTTGAAGAATTTGCAAGAATTAGCAAGAAAAGAATGTGATATTGAGAAATGTGTACTTGCTAAGTAATATCATTAATAGACTTATTGTTTCCTTATCCATTCAATGATATCTTTCAAGACTTCCGGATTGATTGTTTCTTCCAACTGCCCGTATTCAGCCAATGTTCCTTTTTCGCAAGTCTGAAACAGATGATTTAAGTTCGGATAGGCTTTGACTGTTACATTTTTGTTTCCATTTCCGGTGATTCTTTCCTGAATGGCAGCAAGATTCATGGCGGCATCCACTTGAATATCCTTTTCTCCGTTCAGAGCCAGAACCGGACATTTTAGTTTCTTCAAATCCTGGCCTGGGTCATATCTCATAAAATGAAGATACCATGGAGAAGTCATCGAACTGATTTGTGCAGATATCTGCTGGATGGTATTTAGGTCTTTCAATTGTTCGGGAGACATTGTTTTTGTGACGTCTGCATACAGTTCTTTCTGCAACTCTTCGGGAGTTTTGTCTGTTTGTTGCAGTATGGCATATCTGTTCCGTATTGAAGGCTTCATCCCTTGCCAGACGGCATCCGGCATTCCCTGGGATTTAGAGATTAGCTCTACCTGCTTCAGCATCAGACTGTCGCCTCTTACACCGGCTCCTGCCAATGAAACGACAAATGCAATGGATAGGTCCTTTTTAGCAACGATGAATGCAATGATTCCTCCTGCGCTATGTCCGATAATTCCGATTTTCTTTGCATTTATTTCTTTTCTGCTGCGCAGATAATTCACCATTGCTTCCGTATCTGTGGCAAAATCCTCATTGGTAGCTGTTGCGTGAGTACCTTGTGAAGCGGCAGTACCCCTGTCATCACATCTAAGTACAGCAATTCCGTTTCGGGTCAGATAATCGGCGATGACAAAGAAAGGTTTGTGTCCCATGATTTCTTCATCCCGGTTCTGCGCACCGCTTCCCGTCACCATTACCACTGCCGGAAACTTAGTTCCTTTTTCGGGAAGAGTCAATGTTCCGGCAAGGTTAATTCCATCGCGTTCATTCCTCACGGTGACTTCTTCACTTCTGTAAGGGAAAGGCGGTTGAGGCTCCTGCGGACGCTTGGGACGGCTGGCTTCTCCCTTTACCAGATTCAACGGAAGGGGCATTCCTTGTGTAAATGTTCCGTTGATTGTGTTATCACTGTTCAGCTTTCCTTTGTACGAAGCATGAATCACAGGTATCTGGATAATTAAAGTAGAATCATTGAAAGAAGTGGTCTGTGTCTTGATACCGTTGGCTCCTTGGTCGGGACTGTCCAGTGTGGTCACATAAGCGCCTTGTTCCGTTTGACTGATGTGGAATACAATAGTCAATGAACCGGTGGGAAGGGAAAGTTTTCCGTGCCAGGTTCCCGAAATTTCTTGGGCGGAAACAGAGGATGAGAAGAACACTCCGGCTAATAGTCCGGTAATGAATAATATAACGATGTAGGTAGCCTTAACTATTTTCATAAGCGAAAAATTAGGTTTAATCTTAATTGTAAATATAAGATATATACAAAGGTAACAATTTTCCTCATTATAAAATAAGACATTACCTAATCTTGTCAGAATCCGGTAATATCTTATTTGGCTGTTCCTGTATACAATAGTTCGTTAAATGTTAATTTAAAATTTAACGAACTATTGTTTATCTTTACCGCCGATTTATTCAGCAAGCCGATGATTATCTCACTATATTGGTCAAGTTCGTTCAGATTCATTTTTTTCAGGATGTAGGAACCCTTAATATAATGAATCGGTTCGACTTGACTTAATATTTTATTGTTAATTCAAAACTTAACGAACTATTGTCATTAAAAAGTGGAATTATAATTGCTTGAGTTATCTATATCAAATTAAGGTAAGTAGCCCTCTATCTTCATCGCAAATCCACCTCCTGGTGCTAAATGAAGCTTATGTATTTTTGTAATATCCTCTGTTACAAAAAAATCTTTCTTATAGTCCGTTGCATTGCGGTCTGCATTGATTCCATCTTTGAAGATTTCTATTTTATATTTTCCTTGCGGTAAAAAAGAGAGATCTAATTTTACATCACGCGATGTCCAGTTTGTGATTCCTCCTACATACCATATGGAATTATTACGCCGGGCAGTTATAATCCATTCACCTACTTCTCCGTCAATAATTCTTGTTTCATTCCATACTGTAGGAATGGAAGCGATAAATTCTGTACATTCTATTTCTTTGTTGTAATGAGTAGGAGAATCGCAAAGCATGTTCAACGGTGAGTCTAAAATCATATAAAGAGCCAACTGGTGGCATCTGGTTCCTTGACTCATAGGTTTGAAATAGCAAGGGTAAAAATCTTTTTTGGTTGCATTCAGCATAGCTCCCTGCGTGTAGTCCATGGGACCGGCTAACTGGCGAATGAAAGGAATGGTAACATCATATTTCATCTGGTCCTTACTGATATCGTTCCATTTCATCTGCTCCAATCCATGTACACCTTCAAAATTCAGTACATTAGGGTAGGTTCGGTTTAGCCCCGCAGGTTTATGTGTCCCATGTAAATCAAGTAATAGTTTGTATTTGGCAGTTACTTGAGCTGCCTGATAATTA
This sequence comes from Bacteroides sp. LFL-34, assembly GCF_027257075.1. NCBI lineage: Bacteria > Pseudomonadati > Bacteroidota > Bacteroidia > Bacteroidales > Bacteroidaceae > Bacteroides > Bacteroides sp. LFL-34. Next base: position 47,442 of record NZ_JAPQKZ010000006.1, read on the forward strand.
AAGGCTGTCATTTTTTGGTCATCCCGGTCCATAAAGTCCACTTTAAAGCCCTTTACTCCCAACTTGGAATAGTACTTGCACACTTGTTCCATATCCCGATGAAAAGCATAATAACCCGCCCAGAGTATAATGCCAACTTTCTTTGTAGCTGCATAATCTATTAAAGCTTTCAAATCAATTTCAGGAACAACGCACATTAAATTCGCTTTACCGTTTTCGGCCCATCCTTCATCTAATATTATATATTCTATATTTTTTGATGCGGCAAAATCAATATAGTATTTGTACGTATCCGTATTTTTCCAAGCACGAAATTCTACATCAGCCAAATTAAGCGCATTCCACCACTCCCAAGCCACCTTTCCCGGTTTTATCCATGAGATATCTGAAATACGGGACGGCTCTGCCAATAAGAAACTCAAGTCTGATGCAGCTAAATCTGTATCCTTTTGAGCTATAGCAATAATTCGCCAAGGAAAGGTTCGCGCTCCATTCACCTCTGCTATATACTGTTCACGTTCCGTAACGAGTAATTGCAGATTATTATGACCACCTTGCTTTACGTACTTTGGATAACGGGCAAAGACTCCCACCATTGTATGTGGATGTATTTGGGAAATATTCATATAGAGTCCCGGATAATTCTCCAGATTGGTCTCAGTAATGCACATTTTTACTCCGGTGCCCGTATCGACCAATAGTGGCAGAAAACTCAGACGTTTAGGGTTATAGCCTGTAAGCGATGTGGTTTCATACACATTTTCAAATGAATTAAAGAATTGTGCTTCTATATTTCCTTCATTTTCCCTAACATAAGGAACTGTGACTTGATAATTATCAGGAAAATGGTACTCTACCGTCTCATTTTTGATGCAGAAAGGTTGTTTGGAGTGATTAATGAAGCGATACGCTATTCCATCGTTGTAGGCTCTAAACTCGATACTGAAATCTCCTTTAAAGCGAAGCACAAGCGACTTATAGTTTTCGGTTATTGAATCTGCACGGTAAAAAGGAGAAACAATATTGCCTTTTTTCTCATAATGATTCGCTTTAATGACTTTGGGTTGTTCTCCCCATGTGTTTCCATTAACGAGTGTCAGTGCTATCGGAGAATTTTCCAATAAAATTTTTCCTTTATTTTGAATTTGGTACTCAATTTTTTCTCCTACATACACATTTGTCTGCAGATTTTCGTCAGGAGATGTAAGAGTGTATTGTTTCTGAGCGAAAATTGAACTTATCGCAGTAAATGTCATGACGCACAACAGATAATATTTCTTCATAATTTATTAATTTCTTTTTTTACAGCTGATTTTAACATATTGTTTTTCAGTATGATCGCTACTTCCATTCTTAAGATATTGACACTCTATTGACATAGTTTTTTCCAATAAGTGCAAAATCCTATCCAATGATTCATCTTTAAAAGTTGCATGACAGATCAGATTTTTACTCATTTCATCCAATTGGAAACTGATGTTATACATTTGACTTAACCGTTTAAAAATATCCTGCAACGGTTCATTGCGGAAAACTAATTCTCCCTGCTTCCATGAACACCATTTTTCAGGATTACCCAAATATAATTGATAATCTTTGTTGCGGTGATTGTAAACGATACGTTCATTCGGATTCATAAGAATTCGACGTTCTTTGGACGAAACACATACACTGCCTGTGACCAATGTAACTTGCGTCAAACTGTCACTATCATAACTATAGACATTAAATTCCGTTCCCAAAGCTTCAATATCAAGACGAGGCGTATGTACAATGAATGGACGTTTTTTATCAGGAGCTATTTGAAAATAGCCCTCACCTTTCAACTCGACATCGCGCTTTTTACCTTCGAAAGGAAGCGGATAACGCAATGTACTACCACCGTTCATCCAAACTACACTACCATCAGGTAACACTGCTTTAGTTCGTGTGCCATATAAGGCATTCAGTTCTTGCCAGACGTGATTTGTCGATTCTTTCTTCTGAAGATATCCCAAATAGAAAGTCGAAAGAAGCAATGGAACAGCTATGAAAGCAGCTATCCGTTGCCAAGTTCTGACGAAAATTTCAAGCCGATTTCTTCTTTGCCTTCCTTTTATTTTCTCTAAGAGTTGTTCCAGCCGGTACTGAGGTTGAATGCTTTCAATATCAAAAGCAGGATGAGAGATATCCCAGATATTCTTCATCTTCAGGAAATAAGCCAAATGCTCCTTGTCCGCATCCATCCAACGAGACAACTCTTTAGATTCATCAACTCCCGCTTCGCCTGACAAACACTTTATAATCAGTTCATCTATGTATTCTTGTTGATCCATTATTTAATCTATTATATTGTTAGATAATTAATAAAATAAGTCACAAAGGCCATAAGTCTTTCAGGTTATCTCTAAGGTATTTCAATACATTTCCAACGCGTACCTCAACGGTTCTTCTTGATACGTTCATTTCTCTTGCGATATCATCATATTTAATAGATTGGAAACGACTCATACGAAACACATCGACAGACTTTTTATCAAATTGTTCCAACAATGTATTTATTTGTGTCTCTAGCTCAGAATAGCTTACATAATGATCTACATCCCAATTGGTTGCAGTAGAACATTCAAGTACATAAGCTATATGACTTTCAACTATTCTACGATGCTTGATTGCATCATAGCAGTCATGCCGTACAACTCTCAGTAAAAAACTTCTCAAAGAAGTATCAATACTCAATTCTGTTCTTTTCTCCCAAAGTTCCAAAAATATGCTTTGAATAATATCTTCGCATTCGTTTCTGTCTGCAATAAAAGTCCCACAGTATAACAACAGGTCAGAATGGTACTTAATAAAAAGAGTGGAAAAGGCATGTTGATCGTTTTTCCGCATCCGATTGACTAATTCAAAATCATCTATGACATGTTTTTCTTTCATTTGTTATTTAAGGTATTATATATACTGTCCTTATTGCCATGGTCATTGGGGGATAATTTATTAACAAGTATTATCCCCCGAAAATGTTTTTCAGAAATATTCTTTAATCATAAAAAAGTTTCTACATCCCAATCTTCAATCTCTTTTAAATTAACTTCAATGCCGGGCAGAGAAACCACAATGTCAAAGGTATATTGTTTTCCCATTTCAAATGTCATGTTCCCTATTTTTTTTCTATACTGATTTCCGGCAACATCAAATAGTAGAAGCCCGTTTCCCGTACTTGGAAGTAAGACACATTCTCCATAAGAACCTTCTGATGAAACAGAAACAGGGATATCTCCCGCTTCCATTTCTGTCATTTCGGCAGTTCCCAAAGAAAATTTCCCTATTGCCGGCAAATCAGAACAAGTCAGTCTCAACACTTTCAGGTCTTCCGCACTAATACCTTCACCGTTTCTAATATGAAAGATCATTTTCGCAAAAACATGTTTGAATACCACTTTTACCGGTGTGGTTGTACGATACTTGTTTTTAGCATTATTGCTGTAAAGATAATCGCAAAAATCTGATTTTGCTTGATTCCGGACGTCAAGTTGTAGTACATTCTCTTCCAGACTTGGATTCCATGGTGCATAGAGAATAAAATCCACCTTTGTCGCATCTGTCGGATACAAAAAAGCAGGCTCTTCTCCGGAGACCTTTAACATGCCATCCGCCTGAACTTGCATTTTTTTATTGAAAATTTGGTTGATCGAATTCTCTAATGAAAAATCGGCTTTATTCCGTATCATATAAACACCTACCGTTTCACCTTCTTTCCACTTTTCGACTTCATCTTTGTCATAAGAAGTGATAGATGGCTTGAACAAAACGGCAACTTCTGTTTGCTGATGGTTTTCACCGCCTTTATAGATGTCTTCACAAGCTGCCAAGCCGCACAGGCAAAATGACAATATTATCAATTGTTTTATTTTCATAATTCCATATAATTAATTCGGTTTATTTTGCAATTTTCACACAGCGTACCGGCATAGCGTTGGCACGACTATAATAATTATTATCTATTTTGTTTTGGTCTTTTGCAAGCATTACCATATAAGTCTTTAGATTGGAGGAAGACTCTCCGCAATAAATCATTGCCGACTTTGTTGCCCATTGGAAAGTGCCATCGAATTTTAATCTTCCTGCCAAAGGATAGTTACCGAATGCAGTTCCTGCCGAAGCTAGATATTCAGTATACGTAGTCGGCAGATTCTCCCAAGGCGATTTCCCGTTTTTGTAGATGGGAAGCATCCAGCCCGCAGGTGACGGGTCATAAATAGTCTTTTCCTTTGTCTTACTGTTAGGCCAAAAGTCAGCGGCAAGGTCGTTAGAGGCATTTGGATTAGTAGTCACCCAACTATAGGGCTCGCCTTTAGCAGAGATAAATAGCAGAGGATCTTTCAATACACGACGAATAGACTGTCCTTGGTCGTCTCCCCAAATAGCTTCTACTTTAATCTTCGGCTTATTTCCGTTGTGTCCGAACAACTGGATATCCGCGACGGATGCTCCTTCTCCGGGAAATGTGACAGAACTAGTGGGAAATGGGGTATTTCTACCTCCCTGATAAAAGCAACCGACGGAATTAGGATTGTTTGCATCATCAGTCAAGGCGCCTAAATTGCGGTCCATAAAGTAGTAATCTGTCACCCCGTCTCCATTGTTGTCATAGGCATAAGTGTGTTCATCCGGATTGTAATCTGTTACCCAAATATGCCATACCCAACGGGTATCATTACCGATTTTTACTGCAATGACAGCATTTCCTTGCTTGCCGGCAGATGTTCTCACAGTAATCGTACTTTTATCTGCCTGTTGTCCGTCTTTACTTAAAATTACACCTTGCTCAGGAATAAGGTCTTCTGTGTCCATCCACAACAATGATACGCTCAAAGTCCCGGACAAATCCGGATTCCCGCAGTAGGATTCCTGCCGCCAGACTTCGTACGCTTTCAATACGGGAAAAGTAATTTCTCCACCAGGCTTCACCATATAGCAGTTGGGCAATGAAGGCAAATCTACAAGTTTTGAAGCAATCTGATAACTGTAAGCTTTACCAGGTTCAAACTGTTTATTAGCGGGAGAATATTCATGTTCCGAATTTCCGGCTTTTATAATAAAAGACAGTTCCTGTAGAGGCTGAGAAGGTATGTAAGCTCTGAAATTCTTTTTCCGTTCTTCATCGAAATCTATATTTCCCATAGATGTCTCTTCATCTGCAAGCTTCATTTTATCAGGTGTACCAATTTGAGCGAGATTAAACGTACAGGCGGGTATTACATTTTTCATCTCTATATTTTTCCCACCGCCCGAAGTCAGCTTGACGTCCACCAACGTCAGTTGATGTTTAAATAATAATTGCACTGTTCCGGAAGATGAGGCCAAGTCTACTGTTTTTGCCAGCATCAAGTCATACATGGATTTGGAAGCATCATAGTTGATTGCTGTAGGATTAATGTTTTTGGAGTAAGGATAATAAGCATAAAAATCGAGAACTTCTCCATTCTTCGGAAAATAGACAGGAGTTCCTTCCATTATCCATTCTCCGTCTTTAAGTGTTAATTTTCGATTGTCTATGTAATTACCTTGAGATTGAAGCGCTGTTGAATTACCCGGTAAATGCGATACCGCAAAGACACCAACCGCATCTCCTTCATTAAAAAAGGTCTTAAAGCTGTCGTCAGTAGTCACACGTGTGTTTTTGTCATTGTCTACAGCCAAAACAAATTGTATCTGCTCCCCGCCTGAAGGAGAGGTCTCTGCGAGTTCTGTTTCCTGCTGACAGGAAAACAAGGAAAGAATTCCTATACAATAATAGCAAATTTTTTTCATACATTGTTTTTTTAAGTAATATGCAAAGGCTCTTAAGGCATAAAATAAACTATTCTTGTTTAAAGGGCGATTTAAAAAGAAAATTCCACATCATTCTTATATTGTTTTTTAGATTTTAAAAAAATATGATTATCAACGTGTGTGATTACAATTTGGAATCGCCTTATAAATACATTGGCAAACTGTATAAAATAAACTAATCTTATTATTAGAATTTGCTAACAATTAAATCTTTAAAGAAACATGTCAAAAGAATTATTAAACAGCAAAAACTGGAATAAACTGAAGAAAACTGCTCAGCAGTGGTGGGCGACTTTTTGTTTTCCAGTTATCATGTTGCTCTGCTTTTCTCTGCCGGCATTGGCACAGGAGAAGCAAACAATCACATTACAAGTGAAAGACACATCCATTTCGGAAGTATTGAACATGGTTGAAAAGCAAAGCCAATATAGCTTCTTGTACAACAAGAATGAAGTTGACGTAAGCAAGACTGTTACTCTCTCATTAAAGAAAGCTTCGATGAAAGAAACTTTAAATAAGCTCTTTGCCCATAGCAACATTACGTATGAGTTTGACCGAAACTATGTTATTTTGAAAAAAGTCAAAAAGACCGTTAGTAGAAAGACAGTCAAAGGACGTATCACTGATAAACACGGTGAACCCATGGCTGGAGCAACCATAGCCGATAAAGACGGAAAGACTGGAGTGATCTCCGACATGGACGGAAACTATATGATAACAGTTTCGGCCGGAAGTGTTCTATCTTATCAGTTCATCGGATATGAGACGACGGAAGTTAAAGTGGATGATTATAAGAATGTTATTGATGTCATTTTGATAGAGGCAGCCCAAGGATTAGACGAGGTGGTCGTTATCGGGTACGGCACAGCACAGAAAAAGGACTTGACCGGTTCTGTAAGTTCTGTCATGGGTAGCAGGATCACCGATCGAAAGGTTGCACAGTTGTCTACAGCACTGCAAGGTGCCATGTCGGGAGTCACTGTTACTCGTACCAACAATGCTCCTGGAGCACAAAGTGCGATACGCATTCGTGGTATCACTACGATTGGCGAAAGCAGCCCATTGGTGATAGTGGATGGTGTGCCTGCCGATAACATTAATGATATCAATCCCAACGACGTGGAAAGTATCACTGCACTGAAAGATGCTGCTTCAGCTGCTATTTATGGCTCCAGAGCTGCTTCAGGCGTTATTATTGTAACAACCAAACGAGCCAAGACTAACCAACTCTCTTTGGAATATTCTTATGAATTCGGGATAGATAAACCTACCGCCAGACCGGATTTTGTAGATGTACAACGCTTCATGGAAATGACTAATGAGCTACGTTGGAACGATGCTGGTAATGGAAGCGACGAGTATCCTACATACGCTGCTACAACGATAGATAATTACATGGAGTATAACCGCGAAAATCCAGACAAATATCCCAATACGAATTGGAGAAACGTCTTGCTAAAGAACAAAGCTACCAAACAGACACACTCTTTCAGCATCGCAGGAGGAACGGAACATATACGAACCAAAGCCACTTTCGGATATGACTATGCTGACGGTTTGTACAACAACCGTGATTATGAGCGTTTCACTGTTCGTATGAATAATGATATAAAAATCAACAAATATATTTCTGCGGCATTTGATATCAGTGTAAAGAGATCCAGCTATACCAAGCCAACATACGATCCTATGGATGCCAGTAACTTGTTCCCTCAGGTTTATGCCGCTACTTGGAGCGACGGACGTATAGCCGATGGAAAATCAGGAGATAATCCCTATGCAAAGTTACATTATGGCGGTAACAAAAAAGAGTATTACAATCAGGTCAGTGGGAAAATAGCTTTGTATCTGACTCCGGTCAAGGGATTGAAATTATCAGCCGTGTTATCTCCCATTTATAACGATTCACGTACAAAGGAGTTCAGAAAGCGTATCGAATACTTTAGTGCAGAGAATCCGAATGAACTGATTGGCGCCATTACAGACTATGGTTCTACACAGCTAAGTGAATCAAGAGGCAATAAGCAAAGCATTACCAAACAGTTGTTCGCCAATTATGACTGTACGCTTGGTAATCACACATTAACTTTACTTCTGGGGTATGAAGACAATACCTATAAAACGGAAGACCTCAAGGCTTCCCGCGATCATTTTGAATTGACACAATACCCCTATCTTGACAGAGGTTCAAGTGACTATCAGTTCAATAATGGCAATGCCAAGCACACTGCTTACCGATCTACTTTCGGTAGAATTATGTATAATTATAACAATCGGTATTTGCTTCAGGCTAACCTGCGTAGTGACAGTTCCTCCCGCTTCGACAAGAAACATCGTATCGGATATTTTCCTTCCATATCCGGCGGGTGGGTCATCAGCGAAGAACCATTCTTTAAGGATCTCCATATCAAACCGCTGTCTTTTCTGAAATTCCGTGCGTCTTATGGCTTGTTGGGTAATGACCGTGTCGGAGAATACCCTTATTTGCCTTTACTGGCTTATAGTGACCAATTATTTTATGAAGGTAATAATGTTACTTCCTATCTTACTGCCGCACAGTGGCAATACGCCATCCGCAATATATCATGGGAAACAACAAAAACATTTGGATTAGGACTTGATGTAGCCTTATTGGACGGACGTTTGCGGTTGACTGCAGACTATTACTACAAGATAACTAAGGATATGATTTTGGATGTAGATATACCGGATTATGTAGGATATGACAACCCTCAACAGAATACCGGCAAGATGAAAACAACCGGTTTTGAAATTGAAATGAGCTGGAATGATCATATCAATGACTTTCATTACGGAATATCTGCCAATCTAAGCGATTATCGTTCTAAAATGGGTTACCTTGGGGGAAATCAATTTTTAGGAGACCGAATAAAGAGAATGGGTAGCTATTTCAACGAATGGTACGGATATCGTACAGATGGTATTTTCCAAACATCGGAAGAAATTGCGAATACTCCAGTGATGAATAATAATGTGAAACCGGGTGATATCAAGTATCTGAAAGCCGATCCAACCGATAATTCACCGATCTCTCCGGACAGAGACAGAGTATTATTGGGTAATTCACAACCCCGTTTTTTATATGGCGCCACTTTAAATGCCGATTACAAGGGTTTTGATTTGAATATTAGCATGCAAGGAATAGGAAAACAATTGCAATGCAAAAAAACGGAAATGGTTCAGCCGTTGCGTAACAATTTCGGTGCTATTCCCCGACTGATTGATGGCAAATATTGGAGCAATTACAATACTCCCGAACAAAATGCAGAAGCAAAGTACCCCCGCCTTACATCCACTCAATCAGGCCACAACTATGCAATGTCCGATTTTTGGCTGTTCAATGGCGCCTATTTCCGCTTGAAAAATATCACTGTCGGTTATACCGTCCCCAAGCATTTGACAGAGAAATTGAGTATTAAGAGTCTGCGCATCTATCTTAGTGCCAACGATATTCTGTGCTTCAGCAAATATCCGAAAGGATGGGATCCGGAGAACAGTTCGGACGTAATCGGTGGTACGGATAATAAAGATTTCTATCCTATTACCAGATCCATACTTGGAGGTATTAACATTAAATTTTAAAACTGAATAATATGAAAAAGGTTTATCATATTCTTTTTATCTTTACAACAGTATGTCTATGGAGCAGTTGTGCCAATTTAGATTTAGATCCGTTGGACACAGGATCAAGAGATTCCTGGTATAGTTCGGAAGATGAAATCCAACGTTCTATCGGCGGGCTATATCGTACTGTGTTCTTCACGTTAAATGGAAATGAAAGTACAATAGATTATTCACCGTGGAGTGATGATAACCAGTCTAGAGCCAGTTTGAATTTTATAACAGGTGGAACAATTAATGGAGAATCAGATCAGGTAAAGAAACGTTGGCAGAATGGATACAAGGCTATCGCACGCGCCAATATTCTGTTAGAAAAACTTGAGGATGCAAACAGTGTAGGCATCTCGGAAGAAAAAAAGCAATTGTACAGGGCACAAACTCTTTTTGTCCGTGCCACCCAATATGCCATACTTACTTCTCTCTTCGGAGATGTAGTTTATATAGACAAAGAGATCAGTATTGATGAAGCGTTTGAAATGGGGCGAACTGATCGGGAAGAGGTAATGGAAAACGTGTACAAAGATTTGGATGAAGCAGCGCATTATCTGCCCGAGACTTACGGCACTCAACGGGAATTTGCAACCAAAGGAGCCGCTTATGCCATTAAAGCCCGTTACGCATTGTATAATGAAGATTGGGAACTTGCGGCACAAGCAGCAAAAAAATGTATGGATTTACAGATATATGAACTTCATCCGGACTTCGAGGAGTTGTTTATAGCTTCTACACACCATGCGAAGGAGAATATTCTTTCTTGGCCTCGTTCGGTAGAACTAAAAAACTACTTGGACGTAGGTGCAGCCATGTCGTATTGCCCTAGAAACCGTGGCGGATATGCTTCCGAATATCCCTCTTGGGAACTATTCTGCTCTTTTCTTTGTACAGACGGGCTTCCCATTGATGAATCACCATTGTTTGACCCACAAAATCCTTTCAAGAATCGCGATCCGCGCTGCACTGCCACAATCGTAGAATTTGGAACTGAACATGTAGGTGTAATATATAATCCTAATCCTAACATCAGCAGGGTCTGGAGTGCTATTGCCGGAAAAGAAATTACCAATCTTGATTGCAAAACCGGAAGCCAATATGCTTCTTACAACGGTTTGCTCAGGAAAAAAGGAGTGGATGAACTATGGATTAATGACGGAACATTCAAGGTAGACCCCGATTTTGTGTTTATTCGTTATGGAGAAGTGCTGCTGACCTATGCCGAAGCGAAGATTGAGGCCAATGACATTGACCAGTCTGTGTTGGATGCCATCAATCAGGTTAGAGCTCGGGCTTACAAAAAAGACTACGCGGCTGCAACAGGATACCCCAAAGTCACTACCCAAGATCGGGACAAGTTGCGCCAAATAGTACGAATTGAGCGACGTATGGAGCTGGCTTTTGAAGGTAGTATAAGGTATATGGACATTATCCGATGGAAGCTGGCAGAGAAAGTCTTGAATTTACCAAACTATGGGTTGCTTGACAAGGATGAACTGATAAATAAAGTTGTCAACAAAAATAAATGGTTTTTCCCATATACACCAGAAATCGATGAAGACGGAATTGCAGATTTCACCCCTATGTACAATGAAGGGCTTATCAAGATAATTGTTCAACGTAATTTTGACACAGCGAAGAATTATCTTTGGCCAATACCCTCACAGGAGATTATTACAAACCCGAATTTGGGACAAAATGATAACTATTAACAGCCAAAGAGACATGAAAAAAAGACAAATGATTGCACGCTTAGTATTTCTAATAGGGCTATTCTTGTTTCCTAACGCAATGACAAGTTGTAGCAAGGAGGAATACAAAACTTACCATCACCATGAGAAGCAGCCTTCTGATGAAAATGACGACCCGGACAAGAAAGATGAAATTCCTTCAAAGATGTCCAGTGGTAACTATCAATTACTAACCAGCCAGCCCGGACAGGTAATTGAAGGATTGGGATTTGAAATTCAATCCGATAATTATAGTGAACGATATGAAAATGATGACCCTGAATTCGGAGTTCCTTGGGATTTAGCACCGGCCGAACGTACGCGTTTGGCAAAGGAAATGCTGTCCGGATTTCGTTACATGCGTGTAGCTATGGGAATTTGGTTCAGAGGAATCAGTGATGACCGGAAAAACTTTCAGGAACGTTTTCCCGGACAAGTAAACAGCTTGTTGCAACTGATGAATGATGCCGGTGTGGAAGGAATCTCTATGGAGTATTGGTCTCCAGCTCCTTATTGGAAAAATAACAACAGTCTGAATAACGGTACCTTAAAGGACTACAACGATGATAATTTTCTGGAGGAATTTACCGATGCTTTGGTTAAAGACGCGAAATACATGAAAGAACAGGGATTTAAGATCTCTTCATGGGGGTTGCAAAATGAATCACAATACTCTAACCCCACTTATCCACACTGCCACTATACCGAAGATCAATTGGTGAAGGTATTTGGAATGGCCGCTCCAAAGATTCGCGCATTAGATAATACAATAGAGATAATCTATGACACCAATAGTGGAAATGCGGGAACGTATGGTGAGAAATTGTGGAAGGAAAATCCACAATTATTGCAATATGTAGATGCTTGGGTATACCACCGTATAGGGGATAACTCGGACAATGTGATGAAGCGTCGTGAGAATTATCTGGCAAACAATCAGGGCAAGCCTATTTATCAGAATGAATTTGAATACTTTAGAGAACAAGTTAAAGATTATACACGTGAGTGGCGAATGGTAAACACAGCACAATCCATTATGAATTGGATGACTTTTATCCAGTCGCCGAAATGGTATTGGCTGCATGCGTTGAAACCGATAAGTGAGATAGACAGGGAAGGATTTGGTTTGGGCGTTTACCGTCCGAGTGCTGAAAACAGAGGACTTGATTATCCCAATTTAAAGCACGGGCATTTCACTTATGAATGGTCTAACTACAATGCTATTGCCGGTTTCCTGAAATATATGCCTTGGGATTCAAGGCGATATAATATAAAGGAGGATGAGGAGCGGAGTAATAACCGCGTTATGGCATGGAAAAAACCGGATGGTAAATATGTAATAGCCGTTACCAACCGTTCTGACGAATGGTTTGAATTTAAAATTACCTTGGATAAAGAACGTTCTTTTAATGGGCACCGATATAATAAAGAAGGGGTAAATTTGGATTTGGGAAGACAAACAGATAGTTCTATCCTTTCGGCCAAGGTGAAACCGTGGAGTATTGATTTCTGGGTAGAAGAATAGGTCAATCATAGTTTTTAATAGGTTTTATTTTTGATTTGGTGGATGTATGTGTCCAGTATATTGTTATGTATAGTTTCAGCACACTGGATATACATGTCCACCATTTGATTTTGTAATATGTAATAATATAGTAATGAATAAATATCTTATCAAAGGCAACCTGTTGTTGCTGTTTGTCGTTCTTGTTTCCTGCCGTCCGCAGAACTCCGTGACAGACTCCCACAAACCCTGTTATAGCGGGATTTACCCGCACCTTGCATATTATAATAATGAAGGAGAGTGTGGCACAGGAGCAATCGTTCCATGGCAAAACAGGTTATGGGTTGTTACTTACGGGCCTCATTTACCATGGGGGTCCAGTGACAAACTTTATGAAATCACAGACACACTTGGAGTTCGCGCACGTGCAGAAAGTGTGGGAGGGACCTCTGCCAACCGATTAATTCATAGCGAAAGCAACCAACTTTTTATAGGTCCTTACGCTATAGACAGTAACCGTAATGTACGTGTTATCTCATATAAAGAAGCGCAAGGCCGTTACACCGGCGTTGCACGTCATTTATCTAATCCGGCGGAGAAAGTGTATATCGCTACTATGGAGGAAGGATTCTATGAAATAGATGTAAATACACTAAAGGCGAATACCCTTTATCCGGATGTGAACGGAGGAATGCATGATGACACAGATATTAATCCGACTAATGACTTGCTCCCCGGCGCACATGGTAAGGGGTTGTATAGTGGACAAGGAGTATTGGTTTTCTCTAACAACGGAGAAGCAACCCACGAAGCACTGGAGAAATTTAACATACCTGCAGGATGTTTGGCGGAATGGAACGGAAAAGACTGGAAAGTAATACGCCGTAATCAGTTTACAGAAGTAACAGGCCCAGGTGGAATTTACGGTAATCCACATCCGGAAACAGATCCGGTTTGGGCTACAGGCTGGGATTATAAATCATTACTTCTTGCTCTACGGGAAAAAGGAGAATGGAGATTCTTTCGGCTTCCTAAAGCAAGCAATTCTTATGACGGTGCACACGGCTGGAACACAGAATGGCCACGTATCCGGAATATAGGAACAAAGGATAATCCGGATTATTTGATGACAATGCATGGTATGTTTTGGCATTTTCCCGAAACATTTTGTATAAATAATACGTCCGGGATATTCCCGCGTTCATCTTACTTGAAAGTAGTCGGTGATTTTACTCGTTGGCATGACCGTATTGTGTTCGGATGTGACGATACGGCACAGAAAGATTTTTTGAACAAGCGAAAGATAAAAGGAAATATTGGTGGTCCCGGTCAGTCTAATTCCAATTTGTGGTTTGTCTCACCGGAACGTATTGATCAATTGGGGCCTACAAATGCATCCGGTTCTGTTTGGATGAACGACACTGTAGTTGCCGGACAAACGAGTGATCCGTTTTTGTTTAATGGTTGGGATAACAGATGTGTATGGGTTCGTAATGATAGCAAAGATAAAGTTTGCCTGACTTTTGAGGTAGATGTGCAAGGAAATGGACAGTGGACTGTGTTATGCTCTAAGAGTATAGACCCGAAGAGCTCTTCTTTAGTAACTTTTACTCCGAAAGATAAAGGAGAGTGGATTCGTATATCTACAGATAAGACGTCTGTTATAAGCGCCACTTTTGTTTTTGCGATGAACGAGAAAAGAACTATATCTTCCGCTGCCATTTTTGAGGGCATCACCCGAGTGAACGAAAAGCCCGTTTCGGAAGGGACGTTATATTGCCTGGGTGATAATCGTCGTTGCCTGGGCATTTTAGCGAGAACGTCAGAAGGGGAAAAATACTATGAACTTTCTGGAGACATGAAACTGGAAAATAAAAATGACATAAAGACTGTAGAATATATCCGAAGAAATTTTGAAATAAATGCCGGAGAAATGGTTGTATCAGACGGATCCGTCCTGATTATAGATGACAAGGAACGTCGCTGGAGATTGCCGTTGGGCAAGAATGAGTTTACCACTCTGACAAAGCAAAACAAATTGAGAATTTGTCGGGAAGTGGCAACAGAACGTGACTTGTTCAATTGCCATGGCACATTTTATGAATTACCAGCTGAAAATGCGGACGGCTTTGCAAAAATCCGACCGATATCTTCCCACAAATTACGAATTAACGACTATGCTTCTTATCGTGGCTTATTGATTCTGTCAGGTATGAATGCCAATGATTGCGGCAATAAACGCATGGTGGTGTCTGACGATAAAAAACTCACGCTTTGGGCTGGAACCATTGACGACCTGTGGGAGCTGGGAAAACCGGTGGGAAGCGGTGGACCATGGGTAGATGCACAAATTGAGGCAGACGAGTATTCCGATCCCTACTTGATAGGATTTTATGATGAGCGTATTCTGAATATTTCTCACAAATCTTTCCAACCGGTCAGATTTTACGTAGAAATGGACCCGACAGGGGATGGTCATTGGATGGAGTACAAGCATTTTGATATTGCGCCCGGTGAGTCATTCATACACCATTTCCCTCCAGCTGTCCAGGCACGCTGGATTAGATTCAGGACAGATAGTAAATGTGTTGCAACGACATGGCTCGAATATAAATAAAATGGAAATACAGTAATGAATAAAAATTATATTATAGGTCTATTTACATTGGGAATAATTAATGCTAACGCCCAAACATTTGACGAATGGCAGAATCCGGAAGTAAACGCTGTTAACCGAACGTTTATGCATACCAATTATTTTGCATACGAATCAGAGGAAACAGCTTTACTAGGTCATAAAGAGAAGTCTGTTAATTATATGAGTTTGAATGGACTTTGGAAATTCAACTGGGTAAAAGATGCAACTTCTCGTCCTGTCGACTTTTGGAAAACGGACTTTAACGACAAGGGCTGGCAGGAGTTAAAAGTACCTGGAGTATGGGAACTGAACGGCTACGGAGTCCCGATTTATGTTAATCACGGTTATGCCTGGCGGAACCAGTTTCAAAACAACCCTCCGCAATTGCCTGTTGAGAATAATCATATAGGTTCCTATCGCCGTGAATTCATTATTCCAACTTCTTGGAAAGGAAAAGACATCATCGCTCATTTCGGTTCTGTCACTTCTAATATGTATTTATGGGTAAATGGAAAGTATGTAGGATATAGTGAAGACAGTAAGCTGGAAGCGGAATTCGACCTTACTCCTTTCCTCAAACCTGGACAAAAGAATCTGATTGCCTTTCAAGTATTCCGCTGGTGTGACGGATCGTATCTGGAAGACCAGGATTTTTTCCGCTATAGCGGTGTAGGGCGCGATTGCTATCTGTACGCCCGCAACAAGAAACGTATTAATGACATTCGTGTGACTCCGGATTTGGATAGTAACTATGAGGACGGCGCTTTGCATGTGTCAATCAGCCTGAAGGGCAATGGTACCGTTAATCTGGATTTACAAGATATAGCCGGACGGACTGTAGCAAAGGGAATAGTAAAAGGAAGCAATACTGTTGTAATGAATGTAGAGAATCCTCGGAAATGGACAGCAGAAACGCCTTATCTCTATACGTTGCTTGCGACTTTGCAAGAGAATAATGAAGTGATCCCCGTGAAAGTCGGTTTCCGCAAAATAGAACAGAAGAACGGGCAGATTTTGATCAATGGCAAGCCGGTATTATTCAAGGGGGTCAATCGTCACGAATTAGACCCGGACGACGGGGCTGTGGTGTCACAGGAACGAATGATACAGGATATACAGATAATGAAGAAATTTAATATTAATGCTGTACGTACCTGTCATTATCCGGATGCAAATTTATGGTACGATTTGTGTGATAAATACGGGCTTTATGTAGTGGCTGAGGCTAATATAGAGTCCCATGGGATGGATTATAGAGGAAATGGAACATTAGCCAAACGTGCGGACTATAAGAAGGCTCATTTAGAAAGAAACCAACGCAATGTACAACGTGGATTTAATCATCCTTGTATCATCTTCTGGTCATTAGGAAACGAAGCGGGTTTCGGACCGAATTTTGAAGCTGCGTATCGTTGGATAAAGGCGGAAGACACAAGTCGTCCCGTGCAATACGAACAAGCAGACGGAAATGAATTTACAGATGTGTATTGCCCGATGTATGCAGATTATGCTCAAATGGAAAAATACGCTAAACGTAGTGGTTTGCTAAAACCGATGATTCAGTGTGAATATGCTCATGCCATGGGTAATTCAATGGGAGGGTTTAAAGAATATTGGGAACTTATCCGTAAACACCCTCATTTACAAGGTGGATTTATATGGGATTTTGCAGATCAGTCCTGCCATTGGAAAAACAAAGAAGGAGAGGGTATTTATGGCTATGGGGGTGACTTTAGCAAATACGATGCTTCAGATAATAATTTCTGTGACAATGGCTTGGTCAGCCCTGATCGTGCGCCTAATCCTCACATGCATGAAGTCGGGTATTTTTATCAAAACATATGGACTACTCTAAGCAATGTAACCAAAGGTGAAATCAACATTCATAACGAAAACTTCTTTCGAGACCTCTCTGCCTATTATATGGAATGGGCTGTATTGGCGGATGGCGAAACTGTGCGTACAGGATTTGTAGAAACATTGAATGTCGCTCCCGGACAGAAAGCAAAAGTCACATTGGACTTAGGCGATAGTAAATGTGGAGAACGGTTACTCAATGTGGCTTATCGTTTGAAGAAACGGGAAGGTCTGCTTCCGGCCGGACATATTGTCGCTAAAGATCAGCTTGTACTGAATGCATATAAGGCTCCTGCTCTGGAATTGAAAAATGTAGAGACTGTCAATACAATAATTGAAGTTCCACAAATCCGGGATAACGACAGGAATTATCTGCATATAAACGGTGACAACTTTCATTTGGAGTTCAGCAAACATACAGGGTATCTGACTCGTTATGAAGTAGCAGGTCTGGAATTGATGGATGAGGGTGCTGCATTAACCCCTAACTTTTGGCGTGCCCCTACTGACAACGATATGGGAGCTAATCTACATCGCAAACTTTCAGTATGGAAGAACCCTGGTATAAAGCTTGATTCTTTGAAATGGGAAACAAGAAATGAGCAGGTAATGATATATGCCGATTACGAGATGAAGAATGTCTCTGCCCGACTAAATCTTACTTATGTCATCAATAATCAGGGAGCTTTAAAGGTATCACAAAGGATGTCGGTCAATCCGCAAAGTAAGACTCCACCATTATTTCGTTTTGGTATGCAAATGCAAATGCCGGAAGATTTTGAAATGATTGAATATTATGGCCGTGGTCCTATTGAAAATTATTGTGACCGGAATCATAGTAGTGACTTGGGAATCTATCATCAATGTGTTACAGAGCAGCCTTATCCTTATATTCGTCCGCAAGAAACCGGGACAAAAACAGACATTCGTTGGTGGAAGCAACTAAATGTAGCAGGACGAGGTTTGCAAATTGTAGCCGGGGCTCCGTTCTCGGCCTCTGCCCTTCATTATACGATAGAGTCTTTAGATGATGGATGGAGTAAAGACCAAAGGCATTTCCCCGAGGTGAGAAAGGCCGACCTGACTAATCTTTGTATTGATAAAATACAAATGGGATTAGGATGTGTAAACAGCTGGGGTGGGTGGCCGTTGTCACAATATCATGTAAAATATATGGATTATGAATTCTCATTTGTTCTTACTCCTGTGGATAATGCCTTTTAGGATGAACGGACAATATAATTAATGATAATCAATACTATTTTAAGAGCATAAAGGCAGCCGAGCCTATGCTCTTAATTAACATAATATGTAAGCAATAATGAAAAATTTTATTTTGTTTGTCTTCTTTTTATTCTTCCTGCCAGGTATATATGCACAAAGTGATTTTCCTAAAAATGCCAGCGAAGATAAAGAGAAAATAATGAGTGATTTATATTGGGAAATCTGGAATGACAGTGTTCAAGCGTGTATAGATAGAGATATAGAAGAATATCGAAAAGCGAACGCCACAATTGAATTGCCGGAAGTAAACGAGGGAACAGAAGTGAAAATCGAACAAGTGTCACATGATTTCATATTCGGAGCCAGTATATTTAACTTCAATCAGTTAGGAACGGAAGAGCATAATCAGAAATACAAAGATTTGTTTGGTATTTTGTTTAATCGAGCTACTATTCCTTTTTATTGGAAAGCGTTTGAAACAGAGCCGGATCGATTGCGGTTCAAAGAAGAGTATTGGGATACAGAAATATATTGGAACCAACAGGGTGACCCTAAATCAAAACCACATTGGCGACGTCCGGCTACAGATCCTATTGTCGATTTTTGTATCGCCAAAGGGATAGCAATCCATGGACATCCGTTAGTCTGGGGACTTCGGAAAGCACATTTCCCCAATTGGATACTTAAAAAATATTTAACAGGAAAGGAACGTGAAGAATTTAACAAGCTCGTGACTGCATACGTCGAATCTGATGATTATTATTTTGGAGAGGAGAAATACAATGATAATTATCAAAAAATATCTCCAGATGAATTACAAACCAAATTACCGCGGTTCTCCAGAAAATTAGAAGAACTGTTTAAGAAACGTATGCAGGAAATTGCCAGACATTATGGCGGGCGTATCGGCAGTTGGGATGTCGTGAATGAGAGTGCGGTAGATTATGCTAAAGGTAAGATGCATCCAAATAGTAAGCTTTGTTTGAGTTCCCGTTATGGCATTATGCCGGGGGACTATACTTATAACAGTTTCAAACAAGCTTCATCACTTTTCCCGGATGGGGTGCAACTAAATATAAATGATTATTGGACAGGACCGGAATATGCTTCCCAAGTTAGGGATTTAATAAAACGGGGAGCCAAAATTGATGTAATTGGTTCTCAAATGCATTTGTTCGACCCACAACAATGCTTGGATATTGCTGCGGGTAAACATATTCAGTCTCCTCAACAAGTGAGAAGTGTCATAAATCGTTTGGCAGCGACAGGACTGCCTGTTCATTTGAGTGAAATAACCATCACTTCTCCTAACAACAATAAACGTGGACAGAAAATACAGGCTGTAATTACCCGGAATTTGTATCGACTGTGGTTTAGCCTTGAGCCAATGATGGGCATCACATGGTGGAACGTAGTCGACGGATGTGGAGCAGTGGATGAGACCGGTGTTTCCGGGCTATTCACCAAAGACATGATACCCAAACAAGCGTATCATGCTTTGAATGAATTGATCAATCACGAGTGGAAGACTAAAGGAGTGATAAAAGTTGACAGCTGTAGACAAATAAAATTTCGTGGTTTCAGAGGAAATTATGTTATTTCATGGATTGACGAGTCTGGTAATGTCCTAACTAAAGAATATTATTTAAAGTAAATCATTAATGTGAATTGGTAGTTAAATGTAAATCGAAACCTAACTTTTAACTACTGATTCGTATCTAATCATAAAAAACAAAAACTATCAGTGTTATGTCAGATTGTAGAACGGAGTACTTGGTAACAAGAAATAAGCAGTTTCTCTGCATGACAATCTTTTTTCTTTTTCTATCAAGTCACAAACTGTAAGTGTAGCCGATTTTTGGGGTGATCTCCAAGCCGCAGTGAGCCTTACTTTTGACGATGGTATCCAAGAGCATTATACTTTAGTACCCCCCCCCATTTGAATCGGTATGCACTTCGAGGCACATTCGGGATAAATGGCAAATATATGGGCGATATTGATGATCATTTTGCTCCTCGACTCACTTCCATAAGAAAATATAGGCACTAACTGAATTTGCCAAATGAACGAAGAAAAAACTACCACCAAATTTGAAGAAGAACCGAAACATTTTGCTCTTTATGGTGCAAGTGAATCAGGGCGTGATTATAATACGGTTGATATGAGCCGTTTGCGTATGTATAATGAATACCTTGCTCCCTATCGTGCCGCTGTTGATGCAGGTGCAGGCAGTATTATGAGTTCCTTTAATGTTGTGGATGCTATCCCGGCTACTGCCAACAGATGGTTGCTGACTGATTTGCTTCGAAATGAGTGGGATTTCGAGGATTATTGATGACAGATTATTATGCGTTGGGCAAGATGGATGCCCACGGAGTTGCTCCTTTGAAAGAAGCCGCTGCGCGTGCTTTGCTGGCGGGTACGGATATGGATATGGTTTCCTGTGGTTTCCTGAATACGTTGGAAGAGTCTATAGCGGAAGGAAAAGTGGCAGAAGAACAGATTAATGCTGCGTGTAGGCGTGTGCTGGAAACAAAGTATAAATTGGGCTTGTTTGTCGACCCATATAAATATTGTGATACGTTGCGTGGTGAAAACGAGCTGTATACGACCGCTCATCGTGCTGTGGCACGAGAGATTGCTGTCGAAACGTTTGTTCTACTGAAAAATACGGATAATCTTCTTCCTTTGAAGAAGAAAGGTAGGATTGCTTTGATTGGGCCGATGGCAGTCTCCCTCTTTTACCTGTAGGCTGTTCTGTGGTGAGATACCGGAAATAGGCATCATCTCTAAATCGACTGATTACATGAAATCCCATTTCAAGTACACCATCTACAAATGTGGATTTGGAGAAGTAGGCATCCGCAACCACATAGTTTGTCAGTCGCAGAAGTCTTTCTTTGCGGGTACGTAGCACATGTAAATACCAGTCTATTAATGTGTATTTGACTTGCTCCAGTGTTTTTGCCGGTGGTGTTTGAACAGCCTCCAAATGGAAGCAGGTATGAAGGTCCATATCAATGAGACCAATGCCGGAGATTTCCAAACAACGTTTAGCCATCCTGGCACAACCCGACCAAAAACGCCCAAGGTAGGGAGTACATTTACCCGATTTGCTGATATAGCTCGGATCGAAAGCAATCGCAACACGATTACCTATCTGAGATCCTGCCAAGTTGGCATTAAAGGACAGCCAGTCGAACCTGCGACCAAACTGCTGACGATAGCGTTGTTCACCAAAGCGACCATAACGACCCAGTTGAAGGAAATTAATCCGACCCGGGATAATCAAATGTAAAAGTAACACTTCAAGCATAAACTTCTCACGCCATTTGTTTATCTTTACCGCCGATTTAAGCAGCACACTATTTATTAGCTCCAAATATTGGTCAAGTTCGTTCAGATTCATGATTATTAAAGATGTCGAAAACCTTAATATAATGAATCGGTAGGACTTGACCTACTTTTTATTTGTTAATTCAAAACTTAACGAACTATTGTGTATACTATTACAGTTTTTATTGTTAAGCACAACCTCTATTCCAAACTATATAGCCTCCCTTAAAAAACGATGATTCTTAAAAAAGGAATATTTAATCATCGGAGAAGGACATAAATCGCAGTTTGGTAAAGAAAAGCCGGAAAATGCCATGCATTTGTAATTACGTGATTCTCTATTCTCGCTGTTTTGAGAATATACTAATCGAATTGCGATAGATTCTTGATTCTTTTTGTTATTTGGAGAGTAGATACCTGAATAACCAATCATTTTATTATTTTCTCCTTTCCAATATATTATGATAAACTAGGGAGAAAATATTTCTTAATAGTCCATTTTTATCTTCTTCACCGGAGAACGATAGCTTCCTCGGTGAGGAACAAGTCGATGCACACCGAGGAACACTTCGTTGGTTTTAAGGCAATGAACGGTTCCTGAATAGAGAAAGATGTATATCTTGTTTGGCTTTATGCAATATTAGACTGTTTTTTGTATGCTCATGCGTTTATTTATACAGTTTATTTTCTAGTTTGCTACTTTCTAACTGGCTATTTTCCTGTAGAATATTAAAAGTAGAACATTGACAGGCCTATGCTATCATTTCGAGTTAATTCATCACACGCATTTTCATACCTTATTTCTCTGGAATAGTTGCAGGATGGACATTTTTCCCCATTATTA
Organism: Bacteroides sp. LFL-34; assembly: GCF_027257075.1. Classification (NCBI taxonomy): domain Bacteria; kingdom Pseudomonadati; phylum Bacteroidota; class Bacteroidia; order Bacteroidales; family Bacteroidaceae; genus Bacteroides; species Bacteroides sp. LFL-34. The sequence continues at coordinate 70,023 of NZ_JAPQKZ010000006.1, forward strand.
AACATTTGTTCTACATAAATAAATAAGTGGTGGCTAAATTTGCATCGTTATTAACTACATAATATTATGAAAAAGATAATCTATCTAGTTCCTACGTTGTCTTTAGTAGGTTGTACCTCACAGCCAGTAGAAGAAAAGCCGAATGTGATTGTGATTCTTGCCGATGATCTGGGATTTGGTGATGTCAGCGCTTATGGCTCTACTACGATTCATACTCCGAATATCGACAGTCTGGCTCATGGCGGAGTTTGTTTCACGAACGGATATGCCACTTCGGCAACTTCCACTCCCAGCCGTTATGCTTTGATGACCGGAATGTATCCGTGGAAAAATAAGGATGCAAAAATCCTGCCGGGAGATGCTCCTCTTATCATTAATGAAAATCAGTTTACCTTGCCGAAGATGATGCAGCAGTGCGGGTATGTGACCGGAGCTATCGGAAAGTGGCATTTGGGGATGGGAGACGGCAATGTCAACTGGAACGAAACCGTCAAACCGGGTGCCAAAGAAATCGGTTTCGACTACTCTTGCCTGATTGCAGCAACCAACGACCGTGTCCCGACGGTTTACGTGGAAAACGGCGATGTAGTAGGACTCGATCCGGCCGACCCTATCGAAGTGAGTTACGAGCATAATTTTGAGGGGGAACCGACTGCCATCTCTCATCCGGAGATGCTGAAAATGCAGTGGGCACACGGACACAATAACTCTATAGTAAACGGAATTCCCCGTATCGGATATATGAAAGGCGGACAGAAAGCCCGTTGGAAAGACGAGGATATGGCCGACTATTTTGTAGATAAGGTAAAGAACTTTGTTACTGAACACAAAGATGCTCCTTTCTTCCTGTATTATGGCTTGCACGAACCTCACGTACCTCGTGCTCCCCACCAACGATTTGTGGGCAAAACAACGATGGGGCCTCGTGGCGATGCCATCGTTGAGGCAGACTGGTGTGTCGGCGAACTGCTTGCCCACTTGAAGAAAGAAGGATTGTTGGAAAAGACACTGATTATCTTCTCCAGCGATAACGGGCCGGTTCTGAATGACGGTTACAAAGACGGTGCTCCCGAACTGGCAGGCGATCACCTTCCTGCAGGAGGTCTGCGCGGAGGTAAATATAGTTTGTTCGACGGTGGTACGCATATTCCTCTGTTTGTTTATTGGAAAGGAAAGATTCAGCCGGTCGTATCCGATGCACTGGTTTGTCAGGTAGATATTCTCGCTTCTCTGGGTTCGATGATACATGCCGATTTGCCGGAAGGTTTGGATAGTCGGAACTATCTGGATGCTTTCTTCGGAAAAGAGCAGACTGCCCGCAAGGATGTAGTGTTGGAAGCGCAGGGACGTATGGCTTATCGTTCAGGCGACTGGATTATGATGCCTCCTTATAAAGGTTCCGAACGAAACCTGACCGGAAATGAATTAGGCAACTTGGGTGAATACGGTTTATTCAATGTAAAAGCCGACCGAACTCAATACCAGAATATGGCGGCACAACAGCCCGAACTTCTGGACTCCCTGAAGCAGAATTTCTTTGCTGAAGTGGATGGTTATTATCGCAGCGAAGTAGAAGAAGAACCATTAAAATAAGGTCAAATGTTTATTCTGAACATAAATCCCGTTGATAAAACAATCGTTCTATTCTACCGGGATTTATTTCTCTACCTTTGTTCTGTTCGATGTCGGACAATTAACCTTGAAGTATGTATATGAAAATGAAAGCTTTTTTAATGTTTGTATTGCTGTTCTTATGTTCGATGGGAACAAAGGCGCAGGATTTGGGGGCGAACTATAATGAAAATATAGATTACCCGATTACGGAAATAGAGATGTTGAAACAGTCGAAAGTGAGTTGGGTGAGAGGATTTGTCAATATCCCCAATCTGTTTCTTCAGAATGAAAACGGGAAGATTGTTGGTGTGAAAGAAAATGCCATCAGGACACATATTCCTACATTGAAATTTATTCAGGCCAAGAAAGCCTTGGGCGACCGTGTGAAATTTATATTGAGCCTGAAAATACCTTTTGAATTATATACCGACACGGTTCCCAAAGTAGGAACTAAGGAGATGGAGTACATATTTCAGGCAACGGAAATATTACTGAAAACCTATGATATGGCGAAGAATATTGAAATACTTGTCATGGGTAACGAGCCGGAATGGGAGAATGCATTGGATACCGATCTCTGTCATGCGGATGGTGAAGATTATCGGGCATTTCTGAATGAGTTTGCCAATCGGCTGACTACTTGGAAACAGACTAATGGCTGGACATTTGATATTTATGCCGGAGCATTGAACCGTGTTTCCGAGTTGCCGAAGAGCGAAACGGTACCTGCAGTAGTCTCTGTGGTTAATAACAATCCTAATGTTGTAGGGCTCGACTTGCACGTTCACGCATTGAAAATCAACCAGGCGGAAGATGATTTCCGTATTATCCGCGATAAATATGGTGTAACAAAGAAACTGATTTGCACGGAATTCTCTATGGTGCGTGCTTTAAATCCTCATGTGGCGGATGCACTGGGAGAATGGGGAACCAAGCATGGTTATACGGCCGGGATGAAAATTTACGAATACCTTAATCTGATAGCCGAAAAAGCTAACGCCGGTACACCGGTGAGTGCAACCGAGTTCAAGAGCCTTTTTGAGAGTTATTCCTGGTATCCGAAGAATTGGTATAAGACTTTTTATGAAGTATTCAAGAAATATGATACGTATGCCATTACCGGACGTTTTAGTGTGGTTCCCGGTGGAGCGAGAGCTGTTTACGATGCGAAGACTGAAATGTGGGAACTTGGAGGAATTTATTTTTCCCGTTATTTAGGACTGGATGCAGACGGATTCTACAATCCCAATCCATTGTTATATCCTGATTTTATTGCTGCCCGGGATGGATTGGCAGTTTCCAGCCTTGTCGGAGGACAACGGGAATTGTTCATAAGTTGGGGTAATGGAGCCGATAAAACAGGTATATTGTCAGTAACAGATGAGGAGGGAACAGAGGTGGTGCGTCGATCGCTTGATTCGGAGAATGACTATACATTGGTTGAAAATCTTGCTCCCGGAACGACTTATCATGTAGCATTGCTGAAATCGGATGATGCCGTGTTGTGGAAGGATGATGTTAAGACCAAGTCTGTAACAGGAAAGTTTCCTTTGTTGAAATATCAACAAGTGGATGGATATATGTTGGTACAACTATTAAATTTGCCGGCTGATGTCTCATCTTATAAAGTAAAGCTGGATGGACAGGAAATCAATATAGTGAATAAGAACCTGAACGGACAAATACTTACCGCTGAAGTGACTTATAAGGATGGATCGGTAGAAATATTGTCGACAACTATTAGAAAGTAATTATCTTAAATTTATTCGCTTATGAAAGTAATATATGTAGTGTTGGTATGTTTGTTGACTTTCACCTCTTGTGCGGAGACGGAATATGCCGAAAACGGGGTTGATAAGAAGAATATAACAGGATATACCGAAGTTGGGTTTTATAGTTTGGATGGAATTTGTACTTTTACAGAGCAGGAACAACTTCAGGCTGCAATTAATCCTAAACGGTTGACTTATCGCCTGCAAAATTCGGATCAAAGCAAATACATTCATGTGAAGTTTGACGGGAAGCCCACGGCTGTTGGTCAAAAGATAAAGACTGAATTCTCATTCCAAGGAGTTTCTTTCCTCAAAGAAGGGATGGAGATGGAAGTAGTTCGTATAGATGGAGATAAAGTTTGGTTGTCAGGAGATAACGTCGGTATAGTAATCCCTGTTTTTAATAATTAAAAGAAAGATATTATGAAAAGATACATTCCTATTGTAGCGTCATTAATGGTGTTTTCGTTGATATCATGTGATGAAGTCATGGATCTGACACAGCCGGAAAAGGCTGAAGTTACCTATTCCAATATTACCTTGTCGCTTTATCAGACAGGCAAATATGATTTATATCTGGATGAGCCGGAATACCAATATAACATTATGGTGGAGAAAAGCCATTGCGAAAAAGAAGCAAAGGCGAAATTGGCTGTTGTCGATGCCAAAGAGTTTGGTGAAGAATATCACCTCTTACCTGTGGAATATTATGATCTGGATGGGAGTAATTTTAATTTTAAGGGGGACGATGTCCTGCGTATGGTAAATTTGCGCTTCCATGATTTAGGTACGCTTGACGGATCAAAGAAATACGTTCTCGGTTTGAAACTGGTTTCCGACGATCTTGCAGTCAATCAAGAGAAAAGTACAATGACTTTCTTCCTGCAACAGAAACAGGGAGAAATCGACAACCCTTATACCGTGGCGACAACGAACGACTTGATAACTCTCGGAGAGAAACTCAAAGATGGTAAGACGATCTATGCCAAGATAGAGAATGATATTGATTTGCAAGGTGTAGACTGGCAACCGATAGAGACTTCGGTTTCCAAACAACTTGTATTGGATGGAGGCGGACATACGATTCGTAATCTGAAAGTAAATACTTCCTCTTCTGTTAATCAGGGATTCTTTGGATTGTTGGTTGGTAAGTGTTCCAATATAAACTTTGAAAATGCGCAGATTACAGCCAATACAAAGATGGCAGGCATCCTTGCCGGACAGGTGGGAGCTGCTACTTCTCCGGGTATTGTGGAGAATGTTCGGGTATCCGGTACGATTTCTTTAACTTCGGGAACGGGAGCGACTGCCTGGGATAACGGTCAGGCTGGTGGTATCTGTGCAAGACTTCATGGTGCAGATAGTAAAATTCATCAGTGTACATCGGCAACGGATATTACTGCCGTATGGTGCGCCGGCGGTATTTGTGGGGAAACGAGAGGCGGAGCAACGATCTCTCAATGCTCTTCCACTGGGGATATTGTGACTGAATCATGTGTAGGAGGCATCGTTGGACGTATGTTATATTCTATCGTTACGCAGTGTTATTCTTCAGGTCTTGCACAAGCTTTCCCGATGAAAGTGGCGAATCCTGCGGGTGGTATTGCCGGATTTGTAGATCCTAGTCCGACAGCTGTGATCTCTTATTGTTATTCCGATTGCGAGATTTCCGCTCAAAATCAGGTAGGCGGTATTATGGGATTTGCTAACAAGGCGACAGGAATCACCGTAACACATTGTGTGGCTTGGAACCGGAAATTATTCTCTAACGGTGCACCTAAGTCGGGAAGAATTTGCGGACGCTTTAACAAAAATGAGGCTAATAATTGCTATGCGAATCCGAATATGGAATGTCGTTTTTCTGCCAATACGCCTGCTATCGTAGATGAACAAATACCCAACTACGCAGCACAAAACTTTGGTGCCGACCGTTACAATGGTCTTTCTACGATGAGCACCCCGATAGATGCTGCCAAGGCTCTTTCCTGGGATGAATCAATATGGAATCTCGCAGGGGAGAAACCCGGTTTGGTTTGGATGTTAGATTGAAATTTTGTAGATGAGATAAAGATCAGATATAGAATAAAATAGGTATGAAAAAACATAAAATGACAAAAAGACTTATTCTCGCATTAGGAATCATTGGTTTGTCTGTCACTGGGGTACGGGCTGATTCGGTTAATGAGAAGGAGATCACTTATGCCGATCCTACAATTTATGTGGAAAACGGAAAGTATTACCTCACCGGCACACGCAATCAGGAACCACAGGGCTTTGCTATCCTCGAATCGACCGATCTGGAGCATTGGACAGTGCCTGATGGCAGTTCCCTGCAACTGATTCTGCGGAAAGGAGATCGAACGTATGGTGAAAAAGGCTTCTGGGCACCTCAATACTTTAAGGATAAAAGAACTTATTATTTCACTTATACCGCTAATGAGCAAACAGTAATTGCTTCCTCAAAATCGGTATTCGGACCTTTCCGGCAGAAGGAAGTCAAGCCGATAGACGCTTCCGCTAAGAATATAGACTCTTTCCTATTTAAGGATGATGATGGGAAGTACTACCTATATCATGTCCGCTTTAATAAAGGTAATTACCTTTGGGTAGCCGAGTTTGACATAAAGAAAGGAAGTATCAAACCGGAAACATTGAAACAATGTATGGACTGTACGGAGCCTTGGGAAAAGACTCCGAACTATAAGTCTGCACCGGTGATGGAAGGACCGACTGTTATGAAGTGGGACGGGGTATATTACCTCTTCTATTCTGCCAATCATTTTATGAATATCGACTATTCGGTAGGTTATGCCACTGCTTCTTCCCCTTTCGGTCCGTGGAAAAAGCATCCGAACAGTCCGATCATTCATCGCAGTCTCGTAGGAGAAAACGGATCAGGACATGGAGATGTATTTAAAGGTCTGGATGGAAAATATTACTATGTTTACCACGTTCATCGTTCAGATTCCACCGTGTCCCCTCGTAAAACACGTATTGTTCCGCTCATCCTGAAGAAAGGAAATGACGGCGTATACAACATCACCGTAGACAAAGAGCATGTCATAAAGCCAATGTGGAAGTGATTTGTTCAGAAATGTAGTAGAGAAATCTATTTTGCACATTTGTACGGGTTTTAAGGAGATTCTTCCCTTTCATTTGAAGATTTTCCCGCTTAATTTGTGCTATGAGATAAAGAATTTGTTAACAGTTAAAAATAATGTTTATGAAAAGGAACAGACTTTATTTTTCTTTCTTCTGTCTTTGTTGCTTTTTGCTTTGTGCGCTGGACGTGCAGGCACAACAAATCTATTGGAAGGGACAAGTGAAGGATGCAGTATCCGGTGAACCGATGATTGGAGTCAGTGTTCGCGTGAAAGGTACGGGAAGCGGTACGATTACTGATTTTGACGGTAATTTTACTGTGAAGGCATCGAAAGGAGACATACTTGTCATTTCTTATGTGGGTTATAAAACTCTGGAACTGGATTTAAAGAATAAAACGACTTTAGGCGTAATCTCTTTGGGAGAAGATACGGAGACACTGGAGGAAGTGGTAGTGGTTGGATACGGCGTACAGAAAAAGGTATCCAGTGTCGGTTCCATTGCCACGGCAAAAGGAGATGATTTATTAAAGATAGGTAGTGTGAACTCCGTTTCCGAAGCTTTGCAAGGGCAGATGCCGGGCGTGGTTGCCATCAATTCCACCTCAAAGCCGGGAGCTGATAAGGCTTCTTTATTGATTCGTGGTAAGTCTACCTGGGGAGAAGCGGATCCACTGGTATTGGTGGACGGTATCGAACGTGACTTCAACGATGTAGATGTGAATGAAATCGAATCTATTTCCGTACTGAAAGATGCTTCGGCAACTGCGGTTTACGGTGTGAAAGGTGCGAATGGGGTGATCCTGCTGACTACCAAACGCGGACTCGAACAGAAACCGGAAATATCATTCACAGCTAACTTTGGTTTTAAACAACCTTCTGCCGCTCCTGAATGGTCTGACTATGTGACCTCTATGAAACAGTATAACAGAGCACAGGCCAATGATGGTAATTGGGGAGCAATGGTTCCCGAATCTACCATTGCCGCATGGGAGAATGCGTATGCTACCGGAAATTACGGCCCGTATAATGATGTCTTTCCCGAAGTGGACTGGTGGAAAGAACTGGTAAAGAATGTAGGTTATGAACAGGCTTATAATCTTAATGTACGTGGTGGTACGAAGAAAATGAGTTATTTCGTATCTTTGGGTTATTTGCATGACGGAGATATTTTTAATACTACCAAACAAGAGGATTTCGATCCTTCCTTCTCTTACCGTCGTTATAACTGGCGTAGTAATTTCGACTTCAATATCACAAGTACTACTAAACTTTCGTTCAATGTGGCCGGTAAGATGGGTTATCAGAACCAACCGTCTTATTATGAGAATGTCGATTCTCCGGATGAACGTTTTTTTAAAACGTTCTTTACGGCTCCAAGTAATGAATTTCCGATTAAATATAGTAATGGAATATGGGGAGACGGGTTAAGTTCCGATCAAAATATAGCCTGTCTGATGAACGAAGGAGGTAGTCGTAATATTAAGCAACATCAAGGTTTCTACGATATAATCTTGAATCAGAAGCTGGACTTTATTACAAAGGGACTGTCATTGAAAGCATCATTGTCTTACACTACTTCTTCTTCATGGACTACCCAGATCATGCCGGGTAAGATTTTAGGTAAAGACGATTTGGTTGCCCAACGTACACATATTCGTATTAATCGTGTGTATGATTACGCCAATCCTATTTATAATGCTGACGGAACAATTACTTATAATTATACCGAGAAACGCTATCCGGATGAAAATGCTCCCGGAGATTTGCCTGTTGGTGGTGTTTATGACGGTTTCAAGGCTTACGGACGTAAACTTTATTACGAATTAGCATTGAATTATAGTCGCCAGTTTGGCGATCACGATGTAAGTGCCTTATTTGTATTTAACCGTAAGATGAACGAATCAACCAATACTGCTAATTCGGGTGTGATGAACTTCCCGGCTTACGAAGAAGACTGGGTAGGCCGTGTCACTTACAACTTCAAAGAGCGTTATCTTGCTGAATTTAACGGTGCCTACACTGGTTCGGAAAAATTTGCTCCGGGACGCCGTTTCGGATTCTTCCCCTCTGCCTCTATTGGTTGGCGTATCAGTGAAGAACCATGGGTAAAGAAATTGACCAAAGGTGTACTGACCAACCTGAAAGTGCGCTATTCGTATGGAGTAGTTGGTAATGATAAAGGTGCTACCCGTTTCAACTATATTCAGAAGTTTGAGCAACTATCTGCCAATGCGCAGTTTGGTAAATATCAGACCAGTAACTGGGGACCTTTATACAAAGAAGGAAAATTGGCCGACCCCGATGCTACCTGGGAAGAATCTATTAAGCAGAATATCGGTATCGAAATAGGTTTGTGGGGTAAACTAAACTTTACTGTGGACTTGTTCGATGAAAAGCGTAATAACATTTTGATGACACGTAATACGATTCCGTCATGGGCCGATAGTGGTATTGCTTTTCCGCAGGTGAATCTGGGTAAGACTAAAAATCACGGTCTTGAACTGGATATTGCTTGGAACGACCGTATTGGAAAGTTTAATTATTACGCGAAGTTTAATTTTGCAACCAGTGAGAACCGTGTTGTCTTTATTGATGACCCGAAGAATCAGAGCGAATATTTGAAAAAAGCCGGAAAGTCAATCGGATATGTGAATAAATACCTGGCAACAGGAAACTTCCAGTCATTGGATGATATTTATAACTCGGCGCAGTCCACTATTGCCAATGGTACACATAATACATTGATTCCGGGAGACTTGTATTACATCGATTATAATGGTGACGGCATGATTGATGCTAAGGATATGGTTCCGATGAAAAACCTGAACTATCCGACTACTACCCTCGGATTTACATTGGGAGGTTCTTACAAAGGAATCGGATTCAATATGTTGTGGTACAGTGCTATGGACGTTTATAAAGAAGCGATTCCTTCCTATTTATGGGATTTCCCGGAAGGTAATATCAAGGCTCAACCAAATACGTTGAATACATGGACAGCCGATGCTCCGATTCAAGGCGGTCCGATTCGCCCCAGTATTCATGTTCAGAGAAGTTATAATTCGGTGGCTAGTACATACACATATACCAACCATGCTTATCTTCGCTTGAAGAACCTGGAAGTGAATTATCAGATTCCGAAGCGTTGGTTGCAGCCTTTACGTCTGACAAAACTGCAAGTATATGTCAACGGTACCAATTTGTTGACGTTCTCGAAAGGTGATTCCCGCCGTGACCCCGAACATTCGGGACAGAATGTTTATCCGGTGGTGAGACGTTATAACATTGGTTTTAGATTAGGATTATGAGACACTTTAAATTTACTGATATGAGAAGACATAAGTTGAATTGGATATGGATCATTCTATTGGGGTTGTTTGTAGGAAGTTGTGAGGACTATCTGGACCGCTCTCCCGATGACGGACTTTCCGAAGATGATGTTTATAAAGATTATAGCAGTTTGTTAGGGTTCATGGACCGCATCTTTCAAAATGATGATATATTAATCTTTACACATGGTATCAACTCTTATTCGAATACATACGTAACGGTAGGTAATTTATCGGATGAATATGCATCCGTTCGCGATAATGATCCGTCGAAGTTTGTCAATGCAGGTAACTGGCTGGAGAATGCCGGTACACGTTTCGAAATAGGAAGTAAAAGTGATGGGAAGAATTTCAAAAGTGCTATTTCTCGTGCTTATACCGGACTTCGTATCGTGAACCGTGTAATTAGCGGAGTAGATCAAGTGAAATCCATCACAGACGACCAAAGGAGAAAACTGTTGGGACAGGCTCATTTTCTGCGTGCCTACTTCTATTTTGAGATTATCAAGCGATATGGCGGAATGCCCATCTTTGACCAGCTTTGGGGAGCATCGGACGACTTTGACTTTCCCCGTAAAACTTATCAGGAATCCAATGCTTGGATGCAGACAGACCTGGATAAAGCCATTGAATATTTACCTATAAGCTGGCCTGACGAGGAACATGGACGGCCTGACAGAGTAAGCGCCATGGCATTAAAAGCGATGACACAGCTTTATGCTGCCAGCCCTTTGATGCAGAACGACTTGAATTCTATTGAAAACAAAGGATATGGAAAAGAGATGGCTGCTGAAGCTGCCCGTAGTGCGCAAAAGGCGATCAATGCTATTGAAAGTCACGAATATTATCGCCTGATGAATCATGACGAATATCGTAGTATTCAGCTAATGCCTAATTCCAATCAATTCGCACAGCCGGAATATTTATGGTTCCTGCGTTGGCATCATGGCAACTGGTCTGCTTTCGTCAGAGCGCAATGGCTGACACAACCATACGATAATAAAACCGGTGCCGAAGGTACTCCTTATAATGCTCCGACACAAAATGCGGTAGATATGTACGAACGTAAGGGAGCCGACGGTAAATACTATCCGATTACTGATCCGCGTTCCGGTTATGATGCGGTAAAGACTACCAATCCTTATTCGGATAGAGACCCTCGCTTCACGAATAATATCCTCGTGCCCGGTGAGCAATGGGGGAAGAATTTACAGGGTGTTCCCTATTATCTGACTACTTATTCGGGTGGTTACTCCGAGAACTTCATTTCTACCAATCAGTTTACGAGAGGCTCTCAACAGACCGGATATATGTGCAAGAAGTTCATTTGGCCGGAAGCAAGTGTGCCTTTGTTTGGTGAAGCTGGTTTCCAATTATATCGTTTGGTGGCTGTGTACATTCGTGTTTCACAAGTTTATCTGGATATGGCAGAGGCTTCATACGAAGCGACAGGTGATCCGGATGCAGTCGTTACGGGTTGTACGATGTCGGCCCGTCAGGCTTTGAATAAAATCCGTGTAAGAGCCGGAATCGGCGAACTACCGGATGGAGTGGATTTTAGAGAAGCTTATCGTCGGGAACGTGGTGTGGAATTGATGTTCGAAGGACACCGCTGGTATGATATCCGCCGTTGGATGATTGCTGAAGACCTGTTTAAGGGTGAATATCCGATCATGGGTGTCAAAGCAACCCCGATCAATCATTCTTATACGGCCGACCAGTTGAAAGTGGAAAAAGCCTGCACTTATAAGTTGACCGACTTTACTTACGAGTATGTTCCGGTGAGGACAGCCGTGCGGACGTTTAACAAGCGTAATTATTGGTATCCGCTACCGATGGATGAAGTGGCGGCTTTGGATAATCTTCAACAGAACCCCGGATGGTGATACCTAAAATAAAGAAAAGTATATGAGAAACAAGATTAGATATATAAGACTGATAGGGCTCATATTTGTCCTTATCGTTGGCTCTAGCCTGACTTTCGCACAGAATAAATCAAAGAGAAAGTCGGCGAAGAAGCCTTTGGTGGAAGTAGTTTCTATTGTTACCGACGAGAAAGGTAGCCCGTTGAAGAATGTTTCTATCATTTGTGGAGAAGGCGCAGTCGTTCTATATACAGATGCAAAGGGACGTTTTCAGACGAAGGTCGAGAATGACGCAACCGTCATGGTGGAGGCTTTGGGATATGAAGATAAAGTGTATAAGCTGACAGGCAGCAATATCGTTCCTGAAAAGATTGTCCTGAAGAAAGAGCCTCTGTTCCTGACCGAAGAATCGTTGGTGAATAGAGCCGATGGTGGCAAGACGTATAAAGGGAATGAAGTAGGCGCAACGAGCGTACTGGAGAACGGACAGTTCGGAACGTTCCCTGATTTGACGCTGACTAATATGCTGCAAGGTAAAATGTTAGGTCTGCAAGTTCGCTCCACAGTCAGCGGATTGGGTAATAATACGCCTGATTTATTTATCCGTGGCCAGCATGGCATGTCGGAGAATACAGCTATTGTTATCATCGATGGTGTGGAACGTCCGGCAGCGGATTTGATTCCTGAAGAAATCGAACGTATCGAGTTGCTGAAAGATGCCACTGCCAAGATTCTTTATGGGGCGCGTGCTGCGAATGGCGTACTTTGGGTGACTACCCGCAGAGGAAAGGCCAACCGCCGCATTTATAACGCAACCGCCGAAGCAGGTGTGGTACAGATGACGCGTACTCCTGATTTTCTGAATTCTTATCAGTATGCTAATCTGTACAATGAAGCGCGTGCAAATGACGGATTGACTCCTTACTATAATCAGAAACAACTGGAAGGATATAAAAACTCCAAAGGAGCCAATGACCTATTGTATCCGAACGTCGATTTGTACGATCAGTTATTGAACAAAAATGCCAACTATCGGAAAGTATCGTTCGATATGACGGGAGGTACCGACAGAGTGCGTTATGCCCTGATTGCCGGATATGTAGGAGGTAGCGGATTTGAAGACGTTACCTATACTCCGCAACTGCACCGTCTGACTCTTCGCGGAAACCTCGACTTCAATGTAACGGATTTCCTGACTATATCCGCAGACGTTGCCGGACGTATGGAAATGCGTAAATGGGGGCAATTGGACTGTGGTCAGGTATTTACGGCCCTGTCTACGCATCGTCCGAATGAATACCCGCTGACTATGTCACCGGAAGAAACCGGACTAGCCAGCTCGGACGGAATTCCTTTGTTTGGCGCAAGTCTGCTGCGTCCGATGAATGCATACGCGGAAACAATGTACGGAGGATATACGGATGAGCGTTATACACGCAGCCAGACCAATATCGGTTTGAAATTCGATCTTGATATGCTGACAAAAGGGTTGAAAGCCGGTGCTTTCCTTTCTTTCGACAACTATGATTACCTGCAACTCTCTTTGAGCAAAGTCTATCCGACGTATGCCATCAAAACATATCGTAACTTTGCCGGTGAGGAACAGATCATGTACACCCAGATGAAGAAAACAGATGTAGCCACTTCACAGAGTCGGAAGTCGACTACCTTACAACAGACATTGGGTTGGAATGCCTTTGCTGCATACGAGAATACATTCAACCAAAAGCATGATGTATCGGCACGGCTGACTTACATGTACTCGAAAACAACGAATCAGGGAGTGACCCAGGACATCATCAATGCAAACTACGCATTGCGCTTAAACTATATGTATGACCGCCGTTATGCTGTGGAAGCCGACATGGCATTGATGGGAAGCAACCGTTTCAAATCGGGAAATAAATACTTCTTCTCGGCAGCGGGCGGCCTTGCCTGGATTCTAAGCAATGAAGATTTCCTGAAAGACAATGAATACGTGAACTTCCTGAAACTGAAAACCAGTGCTGGTATCTTGGGATATGACAGAAGCACCGAACATTTATTGTATGAACGTGCCTGGTCACAAGACGGCAGCTTCCGGTTCGGAACAACGAACAACGGTGCTACGGCTTACTATTCCACTTTTGTCCGTGCAGGCAATCCGAACCTGAAATGGGAAAAGGCAGCAGAATGGAACATCGGTGTGGAAGGCCTGTTCCTGAACAACCGCTTATATACCGAAATAAACTATTTCCGTGAGAAACATACGGACATCATCGGTTCTGTCGATGCCTCTTACGGGGATTATACAGGCAACTTTACCTACCAGGATAACATGGGCTCCGTCTTGAATCATGGTATAGAAGGAATGTTCACTTGGAGCGACCGTATCAACGACTGGTCTTATTCGGTAGGAGCTAATTTCGTATGGTCTAAGAATAAAGTATTGAAATGGAACCAGGTGAAACATGGTGAAGAATACCGTTATACAGTGGGGCGTTCTACCGATGCTATGATGGGACTGGTTGCCGAAGGATTATTTGGCAAAGATGTAGCCATCAACGGACATGCCCCCCAGACGTTTGCCGATTATCAGGAAGGCGACATCGCCTACAAAGACCTGAACGGCGATAAGATCATTGACGGTCGTGACGTAAAGGAACTCGGAAACTCATTCCCACGTACTACATTGGGCATCGATTTCAATGTAAGTTACAAAGGCTGGGGATTGTATCTTCAGGGATATTCCGAACTGGGCGTTCACACTTGGGCAACAAATGCTTATTATTGGAACAATGGAGAAGGTAAATACTCTAAACTGGCATTAGATCGTTATCATCCGGCAAACAATCCGACCGGAAGTTATCCGCGCCTGACAACCACTGCCGGTGAGAACAATTTCCGCAATTCTTCTTTCTGGTTGAAGAATACAAGCTTCTTCCGTATGAAGAATGTTGAATTGAGCTACACGTTCAATCAGTTCTCCCCAAGTTCGGTCGTGAAGAAGATGAAGGTTTTCGCTCGTGGTGCAAATTTGTTTGTGCTTTCTTCCGTGAAAGATTTGGATCCTGAATTGCTGAATGCCGGTGTGACAAACTACCCGGTGACGCGTACTTTTACAGGCGGAGTCTCTTTTGTATTTTAATTTTGAACAATTAATAGATGGCAATATGAAACATATATTAGGAAGTTGCGTTTTAGCAGGTCTGTTTCTCTTTTGTGCTTGTGACGACACATTGGATACAAAGGTGACATGGCAGATCGGAGACTCTGATACCTGGAGAGTGCCGGAACTTGCTCAAGGCGTACTATATAAAGCTTATAATGGCATAGCCAACCGTCCGGATTGTTTTGAAGATAACTTTCTGGATTGTGCTACCGATAATGCAGTGACTAATCTGCGCAGCTCTTCTGTCTATAAATTAAATATGGGTGGGATGACAGCGTTTAACAACCCAATCGGAAACTGGAGTAATGCGTACAACATGCTGAACTATGTAAACTCTTTCCTCGAAAACGGCTTAACCGACCAAGTGCAGTACAACCGCACCGACCCGGAAGTGGACAAGCAAATCAAGCTGCGTCTGGAAGGTGAATCGTATTTCCTGCGTGCATGGTGGCATTTTGAGCTATTGAAGATGTACGGCGGAAAGGCGAAGAATGGAAAAGCGTTGGGTATTCCGTTGGCAGATCATTTTATTTCGCAGGATGAGGCCGCGCAGAACGGTGAATTTCTTCGTCCTACTTATCAGGCAACAGTCGATTTTATCGTCAACGATTTGAATAATGCCATCGAGTTATTGCCGAACGTGTATCAGGGAGATGACTTGGAGTTCGGTAATACACAAATCGGTCGTGCCACGAAAGCGGCGGCAGCTGTTCTGAAAAGTCGTGCGCTTTTATATAGCGCAAGCCCTGCCATGCAGGATGATGACGTGACGAAGATCACCGGCATGGGACAATTCGAAATACTGAACCCTACGGTTTACCAAGCAAAATGGGAAGCGGTAGCCAAAGAGATCAATAAGATTCTGGGCATGGAAGGTTTCGGAACTTATGTTCCTGTTACGGCTTCCTCCATTGCCGATGTTCAGACGGAAAGTTCCGATTATGCTTTCCGCAGATATTTTAATAATAACCTGTTGGAAGGCCTTCATTTCCCGCCGTTCTACTACGGAAGTGCCCGTGCCACTCCTTCTCATAATCTGGTAAAGGCTTTTTATGCGAAGAATGGTTATCCGGCAACCGATGTTCGTTCCGGTGTCGATCTGTCTGATCCTGATTTCGATCTGACGCAGCTTTATGCCGTACTGGATAATCGCTTTGCGCTGAATGTCTACTATCATAGTGCTACATTTGGCGATTCCGGTCAGCCGTTGGATATGTCCGAGGGTGGAAAAGATTCTCCTTCGTTTAGTGAGAATGCTACACGTACGGGTTATTATCTGGCTAAATTCGTTTCCAAGAAATCGGCTATGCTGAATCCGATTCAGACGTTAAACTCGGTTCATTACAATCCTTTGTTACGGAAATCGGAAGTTCTTCTTAACTTTGCCGAAGCTGCCAATGAGGCTTGGGGCAACCCGACGGTGAAAGCCGAAGGATGCCTGTATTCTGCATACGAAATATTGAAAACAATCCGTTCGCAAGCCGGGGGTATCAATTTTGATCTTTATCTGGATGAAATGGCTCAAAGTAAGGACTCGTTCAGAAAGTTGATTCAGAACGAACGTCGCTTGGAATTTACTTTCGAGAATCATCGTTATTTTGATATGCGTCGTTGGGTATTACCGTTGAACGAAGAGGTGGAGGGTGTTGCCGTTACCCGCAATGAAGATGGCACATTCAGCTTCAAAGTACAGAAAGTGGAACAACGGAAATATGAAGTGAAAAACTATTTCATGCCATTACCGTATGCAGAGCTGGAAAAGAATAAGAATCTAATGAATAATCAGGGTTGGGAATAACGTGCTGTTGATATAAATACTTATTTACAATGAAAAGACTAAATATATTATGGATAGGGCTGATAAGCGTTCTGATGACTGCTTGTTATGACGATTATGAAAAGGACTACGATGAGAGTTCTGTGTACTTTGCTTCGCAAAAACCTTTGCGGACACTGGTAGCCGATACAGATATGTCGATAAAGGTAGGAGTGGCTATTGGCGGTAAAAGAGAGGTGCATACCGATGATTGGGCTACATTCGAGATCGATCCGTCTTTATTGGATGGTACGGGCTTGACACTAATGCCGGAAAACTATTATCAGTTGGCTAATCCGAATAAGATGACAATTAGCAATCCGAATCTGGCAATAGCAGATGTGAAAGTGACTTTCTCCGATGCTTTCTATGAAGACAATGCTGCTTTGAACAAGCACTATGCAATCCCTTTCCGGTTGGTCGATCATAATCAGGATGAAATTAGTACTGATGTGAATGGTAATTTGAAGGATTACAGTATTGTAGTTGTCAAATTTGTCAGCCAGTATCACGGTACCTACTTTGTGAAAGGAAAAGTTACCAATTTGTCTACCCAGCAGGTTACTGAATACAGTAACAAGGATTTGAGTCAGAATATGACCCGCGACTTTGTTTCGTTAGGTAGAAACAAAGTACGCAGACCGGGTTTCGGAAACACATTGGAAAACAATGAGTCGGTGAATCTGACAGTCAATCCGGATGGAAGCGTCAATATTGAAGCCGGAGGAAGCGTCGCTATCACGGATGCATCCGCCACATTAGATCCTGCAGCCGAATCATTGGAATTTGTAGGGAAACAGCCTAAGTTTACCCTTTCTTATAAGTACACGAAAGGTGGCGTCACTTATCAAGTTGACGAGGAACTGATTCGTCGTCAGAATCCGGAAGCTGATTTACGCTTCCAAGAATGGTAGAATAGGTATGAGTTGATTATAGATTTCTATTGCTCGCCGGTAATTAGCTGCATCAGTGAATGTTGCAGATTAATTACCGGCGATATCTTTTTCTGTTGGGCGTAGTTGATTTACAAGATATACCTACTTGCCCTGTTGGCTATTAATAGCTAACTTCCTTTTGATATAGACCAAACTTCTTTTTGCCGGTTGGATAACTTCCTTTTTCTTCATTCCAAACTATAATTGCAAGCTTTGTTTTTATAAATGCAAGTTCCGTTTATAAAAACAAAGCTTGCAATTATATAAACGGAACTTGCGTTTATAGTTTGAAATAGGGCAAAGACAACTTTACTATGAAGGGAAGAGATCTTTGCAAAGGGAGCAAAAGAACTTTTCTATTAATAGTTGACACGTTGTCTAAGGGTAGGTTGAATTTCTGAAGCAGTTACTTTTGCTTTCTATTTCAACTGTTTGAGAAACTCTGTCGGAGTGATATTAAATTCTTTCTTGAAACACTTTGTAAAGTAGTTTGGATCTGATATACCGACGGCAAATGATGCTTCGGAGACATTCATACCATTCAGTAAATGAGTTTTAGCCTCTTTCATCTTAATGGTCCGTATGAATTGAGTGATGGAGCATCCGGTGAGTGATTTCAGCTTCATGTGCAACAGGCTGCGGCTGATGCGGAGATGGGCTGTGATTTCCGTTACTCCGAAGTCTTCCTTGGTGAGGTTCGCCATAATCAGTTCCATCAGTTCTTTCATGAATATTTCATCCCGCGGGTTGTTGGTTATTTGCTTGATGTTCAGTTCTTCTGCCTGTTTGAAGTGTTCAATGCTCTGTTTCCGGCTCTTTTGGATATTCTGTACCAGCAGTTCCAGATTCTTGGCGTTGAAAGGTTTGGTGATATACGCATCAGCTCCCCGCAGATAACCTTCCGTATGGTCGTTTTCATCGGTCTTTGCAGTCAGGAGGATAACGGGGATATGGCTGGTCGTTACGTCCTGTTTGACACGTTCCGTGAATTCCAATCCGTCCATCACTGGCATCATTAAATCCGATATAATGAGGTTAGGCAACTGTTTGGCTATCTTCTTGCAGGCTTCTGCACCGTTATACGCCCGTATAATATCATATTTCTCACTGAATATGCTGGCAAGATAATCATTCATTTCTTTGTTGTCCTCTACAATCATAATAGATTCCCGGGCAGGATCTTTCTCTTTGTTGGTCAGCTTTTCTGGAATGAGTTCGATGGTTTCCTTGATTCGCTGGTTATATTTCTGTATTTCTTCGGTCGTGATGTTCTCGGACGAGCGTTCATCGGGGTTGTAAGCATCCTCGGATACATTCAGGGTAACGATAAAGTCCGAACCTTTGTTGATTTCGCTTTCTACCCGGATTTCCCCTTTGTGCATGTGTATGAGCGAACGCGTAAGCGATAATCCCAGTCCGAATCCCTCGCGATGGTCGCGCTTCTCAACCTGGTAATAACTTTCAAATATTTGTTCTTGAGCTTCTTTAGGAATCCCCCTGCCATTGTCTTTGACGGAGATTTGCACAAATGTCCCCTTCTCTTCTTTTATTAGTTTGGCACTCAACTTGACGTATCCACCAGGCTGGGTATATTTAAATGCGTTTGAGAGCAAGTTATAAAGAATCCGTTCCAGCTTGGAAGGCGAGAACCAGACTTCCTCTTCGGTGTCTTCCAGATTGACGATGAAGTCAATCTCCCGTTCTCCGGCTACAATGTCGAAGATGTGCGACAGTTCTTCCAGAAAGTGCATGATGTCTCCCTTCCGGACGCTGATACGCATCTGTTTCATCTCGATTTTACTGAACGTCAATAGTTCATTAATCAGATAATTCATCCGGTTGGCGTTTCGGTAGATGACTTCCAGTTTCTCTTTATCGTTGTTGCTGATTTGTGGCTGCTGGATCAATCGTTGCAGAGGCGATAGAATCAGGGTCAGCGGTGTTTTCAGGTCATGGGAGATGTAAGTGAAGAAATTGATCTTCTGTTGATTCATATTCTCTATGTTGACGCGCTGTTCATGCTCCGTTTTCAGTCGCATGAGCAGGATGATACGCGTTTTGGTATATCTGTATGCGGCGTAAATGATTAATAGGAAGAGTAATGCATAAACTAAATATGCTCCCGGCGAGAGCCACCAGGGAGGAAGGACTCTGATAGCAAGGTCCTTTTGGCCCGTTTCGTCCCAGTGGATGCCGTCTTTGCTGGCTTTGATTTTTAAGATATATCTTCCTGAAGGCAGATTGGAGAAGCGTACCTGATGCTGGTTGCCTACAAACTGCCAATCCTTGTCGATACCTTCCATTTTCATCGCATATTGAGTGTTGTCGGTATATTGATAATTCAGTCCGGAGTATTCGAGACGCAGGGATTGGGCTTGTTCGTGGGTCAGGGTGATTTCTGTCAGTTCGGAGATAGAGGAAGGGATGAATGCTTTCTCATTGTTGGGTGACATATATTCGCTGTTGCTCCAAATGGCAGTCAGTGCAATGTTGAAACGGGGATTGACGGAGCGTACCTGTTCCGGGTAGAAAGAAATCATACCGTTGATAGTTCCAAAATACAATTCTCCGTCAGGCTTCTTGCAGGCGGAGGAGTAGTTGAACTGGTTGATGGGCAATCCGTCGGCCGTGGTATATCGGTCAATGCTTCCTGTTTGGGAATTGATACAACAAAGTCCGTTTCCGGTACCTACCCAAACATTACTCATCTCATCTTCAATGATACCTTTGATGGCGTTGGATCCCAACTGTTCTTTACTGTAAAAGGCGATAATGTTACCGTTGCGGTCTGATACATAAAGCCCGTTGTTGTCTGTACCTATCCATATCCGTTGATGTGAATCGGGGTAGATATAGGTGATGTAGAGATTGGTGTGCGGCAGGATAGGGAGCGAGGTTACTTTCAGTGTATGGGTATTGATCTGAAATATACTGCCTTTTCGGGTTCCTGCCCAAAGTATACTGTCATTAAACTGTACCAGGTTAAAGACACGGAGAGATGAAATTTTTTCCGGGCGGGAGTTTGCTTTCTTCCTGTTGATCAGGAATAAGCCGGAAGGGCCTCCGTACCAGATATGATCGTTCTTGTCTTCGATGATGCAGAAGCCGGAAGAAACCTCATCCGACAATAGATTATAGTCCACCGTGCGGTTTAGATGCGGTATATAGTGAAGAGCTCCTTTCAGGAACAGTCCGAGCCACAAGCTGTTATCTTTGTCGAGCCATAAAGAATGTATGTTCTTGGCGTAGATTTGCATTTGCTTGTGCAGCCGTTCGGCACGGGTGATTTCCTTCTTATTGTCCAGGTAGTTCAATCCGCCATCTTCGGTGGCGATGTACAGACCGTTGTCCGGAGCATTGATAATCTGGCGGACAGCCTTTCCGCTCAAATGATTGAAACTGGCTCCGTATGGATATATCTGGAACTGGTCGGAACCGAATATATAATAGTTGACTCCTCCGAAATAGGTTCCTACCCACATATTATGAGCCTTGTCCTGATAAAGGCTGTAAATGGGAGAATCGTTCAGCGCACTTAAATCCCGTTCCGATTGTTCGTAATGTGCAATCAGTTGATAGAGTTTGTTGAAGACAAAGATACCATACTCTGTGCCTACCCATATATTCCCCGTATGGTCGGTTGCCGCACAGCGGAAGTGTTTTACTTCCAGGTCTTTCGAGAGATTACACAGGGTATTGCTTTGTATATGATAGACGAAAAAATCGTTGTTAGTATTAAATAACAGCTGGTTGGACGAGATCAGGACGGCATTGTTGCATTGCAGTGTAAAAGGCTGGATGAGAGTCGGGAGGGAAACGAACTGTTTCTTGTCCAGACTGTATCGCATCAGCCCTTTGTTGGTGTCTATCCATAAGGTTTTGTCTCCGTCCTCCGCAAAGTATCTCACATGAGGTTTTTCTTTATCGAGAAGAAAAGGAACGAACAAGCTGTCTTGTTCATTGTAGCGATAAAGTCCGTTGCTACAAGCTGCCAGAAGCATACCATCGCTGGTATTCAGGAAACAAACATCATCCTTAGTGTTCCCTTTAATCTGGTAACGACTGAAATCTTCTGTCTCGTAGTTATAGCTGCAGATGCCCTGATCGGTAGAGATCCATAGAATGTTACGGAGCGAATCGTTATATAAGCGCGTGATGAAATTGTGGCGGAGTGAGGTGCTGTCGGCTTCATTATGTGCGAACAGGTTGATATTATAACCGTCATATCGGCACAATCCGTTGCGTGTACCAAACCAGATGAACCCGTGGTTGTCCTGGGTGATTGCATTGATCGTATTATGCGGGAGTCCTTCAGCTATACTTAGCTGTTTGAAGCGTATATTATTATATTGAATCTGTCCCGTCGACAAGCTTGTATTTAAGAGCACGAGACTAAATAAGAGTATGAATTTAAGTAAGGTGGTTCTCATGGCTTTTCTGATTGATTTTCACGACCTAAAGATACGTCTTTTTTTGTTTTGAACAGTCGTAGAATTGTTCAAACGGGCAGCACTCATGTTCAGTTTGCCGCTTCGCTACAGATTTTTATACATGATTGCAGGTATTAAGCATTATTTTTCTGTTTTTCTTGGATAGAAAAGACCACATTTGCAATGTGAAACTCTAAAAACAAATGCTATGAATCATTCGACATTCAAATCCTTTACGTTTGGTATCGGTCTGTTTTTCACATTACCTCTGGTATATGGGAATAGTTCCTCTCCGTCTTCTTCCGATGGAACGTTGTATATCAATAAATCGAAAACCCACAAAGTGGCTCCCGTAAAGTACGGTTTCCATTATGAAGAAATAGGAATGATGGGCGAGGGTGCCCTGCACGCCGAACTGATACGTAACCGTTCGTTTGAAGAAGCTACACCGCCTGCCGGATTATCTGTGAAGAACGGTCTTTATGAAAATGTTCCGGCTCCCCGCGTTAAAGAGAAAAAAGTGTTTCAGGCCGATCCGCTGATTGGATGGACGACTTATCCGTTATCATATACTCCTGTATTTATCAGTCGCACGGATGAAAATCCGATGAGCGGGGAAAATAAGTATTCGATGCTGGTTAATGTCACGGAAGATATTGCGAACCATCCGGATGCCCTGATTCTCAACCGTGGATATTATGGAATGAACCTGAAGACAGATACGTCTTACCGTCTTTCCTTGTTTCTGAAGAACAGGAATTATTCCGCTCCGTTACGTGTATTTCTAGTTGACGAATGGGGACAACGGGTGAGCAATGTGATCGAAGTGAATGTAGGGAATCGGGACTGGACAAAATATACCGGTGAACTGAAACCGGAAAAGAACGTCCGGCGTGGAATGTTTGCCATACAACCGATGTCGAAAGGGCAATTTCAGATAGATGTCGTTTCCCTGTTCCCGTCCGATACCTGGAACGATGGAAAATCCGTATTCCGTAAAGACATTGTTCAGAACCTGAAAGAGTTTTCTCCCAGCTTTATCCGTTTCCCGGGCGGATGCATCGTGCACGGAGTCAATGAAGAAACGATGTATCACTGGAAAAAGACGCTCGGACCGATTGAAAATCGTCCGGGACAGTGGAGCAAATGGGCGCCTTATTACCGTACCGACGGAATCGGCTATCATGAGTTTTATGAATTGTGCGAATATGTGGGAGCTGATGCGATGTATGTGATGCCTACGGGTATGATTTGCAGTGGTTGGGTGAAGCAAAGTCCACAGTGGAATTTCAGACACATTGATGTCGATCTGGACGCTTATATCCAGGATGCGTTGGATGCCATCGAGTATGCCATTGGTGATACAACTACGAAATGGGGAGCTGAACGGGCAAAGAACGGTCATCCCGCTCCTTTCCCGCTAAAATATATCGAGATTGGAAATGAAGATTTCGGACCTGTGTATTGGGAGCGTTATGAGAAAATCTATCAGGCGTTGTCCGCCAAATATCCTGACTTGATTTATATAGCCAATAGTGTCATCCGTGTAGTCGGAAGAGAGAATGATGACAAACGGAAGGATATTCCCAATTTTGTCAACCCGAAGAATGTGAAAGTGTTCGACGAACATTATTATAACTCAATCGAATGGGCTTGCGAACAGCATTATCGTTTTGATAACTACAAACGGGGTGTTGCCGATCTATTTATCGGCGAATTGGGAATCAACGGAAAATATCCTTATAACCTGCTGGCTACCGGAGCCATCCGTATGTCAATAGAACGCAACGGCGATTTGAATCCCTTGTTTGCTGAACGTCCGGTGATGAGGCATTGGGACTTTCTGGAACACCGTATCTTCCTGCCGATGTTGATTAATGGAGTAGACAGTAGCGTAAAGACTTCCTTCTTCTACCTGGCAAAGATGTTCAGGGATAACACGTTTGACGTGTGTCTGGATGCAGCGATCAAGGATATAGAAGGTTTGCAGAACATCTTTGTTACGATGGGATATGATACGGCCAGCAAACAATATATCCTGAAACTGATAAACCTGCAGGATAAAAAAGTCACTCTACAACCGGAAGTTTCCGGCTTTAAACGTCCCGTCAAGGCACATAAAACAAGCCTGGTACTGGTTCCGGGAAAAGAAAACACACCGTTTGCTCCGAATGAAGTCCAACCGGTAGAGACGGAAGTCGGGCTGGACCTGAATCAACCGTTCGAACTGGAGGCCGCTTCCATGGTTGTATATCGTTTTAAATAGGATCTTTTAAATAAGAAATAAATAAAATGAAAACAATCTTTTGTATCACAGGACTTGCCATACAAGGTTTGGCTATGTCAGTCCAGGCGCAAACCGGCAAACCGAATATTGTGGTTATTATGACCGATCAGCAGCGTGCCGATTTGTGCGGCAGGGAAGGTTTTCCGCTGGAAGTGACTCCCTTTGTCGACCGTTTGGCGCAGGAGAATGTATGGTTCAATAAGGCATACACTGTGATGCCGGCCAGCTCTCCGGCACGTTGTTCCATGTTCACCGGGCGTTTTCCTTCCGCCACTCACGTACGCACGAATCACAATATCCCCGACATCTCCTATCAACAGGACTTAGTGGGCGTATTGAAAGAAAACGGATATAAAACAGCATTGGTTGGCAAGAATCACGCTTACCTGAAACCTGCCGACTTGGATTTCTGGTCTGAATACGGACACTGGGGAAAGCACAAAAAGACGACTCCCGCAGAGAAAGAGACTGCCCGTTTCCTGAATCAGCAAGCCAGGGGGCAATGGCTGGAGCCATCTCCCATCTCGCTGGAAGAACAGCATCCCACCAAAATCGTGAACGAAGCACTGGCATGGATTAAACAGCAGAAAGAAAATCCTTTCTTCGTATGGGTCTCTTTTCCGGAACCTCACAACCCTTATCAGGTATGTGAACCCTATTACTCCATGTTCTCCCCCGATAAGCTTCCCGTCTTAAAGACCTCCCGCAAAGATTTGGCAAAGAAAGGAGAGAAATACCGTATTCTGGCGCAACTGGAAGACGCGTCCTGCCCGAACCTGGAACAAGACATGCCTCGAATCCGTGCCAACTATATCGGAATGATCCGGTTGATAGACGATCAGATCAAGAGACTGATCGAATCATTGAAAGCCAGCGGACAATATGAAAACACCATCTTTGTCGTACTCTCCGACCACGGTGACTACTGGGGGGAATACGGATTGATCCGTAAAGGAGCCGGACTTTCCGAAAGCCTCGCACGTATCCCGATGGTATGGGCAGGATATCACATCAAGAACCAGCCTGCCCCTATGGATAGCCACGTATCGATAGCCGACCTTTTCCCCACCTTCTGCTCTGCCATCGGTGCCGAAATACCGGCAGGAGTTCAGGGTCGTAGCTTGTGGCCGATGCTGACCGGAAAAGCTTACCCTAAAGAAGAATTCTCCAGCATGGTCGTACAACAAGGCTTCGGAGGAGCCGATGTCGGACTGGATGCCTCCCTGACTTTTGAACAGGAAGGAGCATTGACTCCCGGCAAAATAGCCCACTTCGACGAACTGAACACCTGGACGCAAAGCGGTACCTCACGCATGATAAGAAAGGATGACTGGAAACTGGTCATGAATCATTATGGCAACGGAGAACTCTATAATTTAAAGAAAGATCCTTCGGAAGTTCATAATCTGTTTGGCGAGAAGAAATACAGCGAAATTCAAACAGAACTTCTGACCCGTTTACTGGCATGGGAGTTGCGTTTGCAGGACCCGCTGCCTCTCCCGCAAAGACGTTACCATTTTAAACAGAATCCATTTAATTATCTCCATCCGGAATACTAAAAAATAAGAAGATTGTACATACCTACGGATATTAAAAACATGATTCCATGAAGTCTGCCCCGCAACGGCCTATTTTTGTATCCGTAAACATAAAACAGAAATATATGAAATTGATTTTGCGATTAGGATTGATCTTGTTTACAGGATTTATTTCCATCTCTACAGCATCAGCACAGTTATATGGAACGGCAGATACAAACGCTCCGGAACTACGTGTTCCGACATCTGTAAAGCCGGCATTTGATTATTGGATGAGGGACACTTGGGCTACACTGGGTCCCGACGGTTATTATTATATCACAGGAACCACCTCTACTCCCGATCGTTACTTTCCGGGACAGAGGCATTGCTGGGACTGGAACGACGGTTTGTACCTGTGGCGTTCCAAAGATATGAAGTCTTGGGAAGCCAGAGGACAAATATGGTCGATGGAAAAAGACGGAACCTGGCAAAAAAAGCCGAAAGTATATAAAGCAGGAGAGAAATATCAGAAGAAATCCATCAACGGTGATCCGATGGACAACCGCTTCCATGCAGTGTGGGCTCCGGAAATGCATTATATCAAAAGCGCGAAGAACTGGTTTATCGTTGCCTGCATGAATGAGTCGGCAGGTGGGAGAGGTTCTTTCATTTTGCGGAGCAAGACCGGAAAGCCGGAAGGACCGTACGAGAATATCGAAGGTAATAAAGACAAAGCCATCTTCCCGAATATCGACGGAAGTTTGTTCGAAGATACGGACGGTACTGTCTACTTTGTCGGGCACAACCATTATATCGCCCGTATGAAACCGGATATGAGCGGATTTGCCGAGGAACTGAAAACATTGAAAGAGAAAAAATATAATCCGGAACCGTATATTGAAGGAGCGTTTATCTTCAAATATGATAACAAATATCACCTCGTACAGGCTATATGGTCGCACCGTACGTCGGAGGGAGATACCTATATCGAGAAAAAGGGAGTAACCTCGCCGAAGACACGTTATAGTTACGACTGCATCATCTCGACAGCCGATAATGTGTATGGTCCCTATAGCGAACGCTACAATGCCATCACGGGAGGAGGACACAACAATCTTTTCCAGGATAAGGATGGAAACTGGTGGGCTACCATGTTCTTCAATCCGCGTGGGGCACAGGCGGCGGAATATAAAGTGACGTGCCGTCCCGGATTAATTCCGATGATCTATGAGAATGGTAAATTCAAACCCAACTTTAATTATAATACCAAATGAAAACTTCTTTATTGATAGCAGGCAGCCTGGCTCTGGTCCCGATGACGTATGCGCAGGACAAACCGAATATTATTATCATACTGGCAGACGATTTGGGCTTCTCCGATCTCGGCTGTTTCGGTGGTGAGATTCATACACCGGTACTGGATAAACTGGCAAAGAATGGCGTCCGTATGACGCAGATGTACAACAGTGCCCGTAGTTGCCCGTCGCGTGCCAACCTGTTGACGGGACTTTATCCGCATCAGACGGGATTGGGACACATGGACGGCAGTCATCCTGCCTGGCCGAAAGGATATTCCGGTTTCCGTTCCAATTCGGACAACGTCACGATTGCAGAAGTCCTGAAAGATGCCGGATATTTTACGGCTATGTCAGGAAAGTGGCATTTGGGGAATAAGTCGAATCCTATTCTTCGTGGTTTCCAGGAGTATTACGGTTTGTTGGGCGGATTCAACTCTTTCTGGAATCCGGCAGTATATACCCGTTTGCCGAAAGACCGTACGCCCAGACACTATGAGGAAGGAACTTTCTACGCTACCAATGTGATAACGGATTATGCGATTGACTTTATCGACCAGGCACATCAGGAGAAGAAACCGTTGTTCCTGTATCTGGCCTATAACGCTCCCCATTTCCCTTTGCACGCACCGAAAGAAGTGACCGATAAATATATGTCTCTCTATATGCAGGGATGGGACAAGATTCGTGACGCCCGCTGGAAACGGATTGTGGACCTGAAACTTATGCAGGGAAAGCCGGCACTTAGTCCGCGTGGTGTAGTTCCCGAAAGTCTGTTTGAAGATGAAACGCATCCGCTACCGGCATGGGATTCATTGACGAAAGATCAGCAGACCGACCTCGCACGCCGTATGTCCATTTTTGCCGCTATGGTAGATGTGATGGACGCGAACATCGGCCGGGTAGTGGATGAATTGAAGAAAAACGGTGAGTTGGACAATACGTTTATCATGTTTATGTCCGATAACGGAGCTTGTGCCGAATGGCACGAATTTGGCTTCGACAAACAGACCGGAGTCGAATACCATACCCATACCGGAGAAGAACTCGACCAGATGGGTTTGCCCGGAACCTATCATCATTACGGTACAGGCTGGGCAAATGTCTGCTGCACGCCGTTCACGCTCTATAAACATTATGCACACGAAGGAGGTATTTCCACTCCGTGTATCATTTCCTGGGGTAATCATGTGAAGAACAAAGGCGGACTGAATCATCAGCCTGCACAATTCTCCGATATCATGTCTACCTGTGTGGAACTGGCAGGAGCCACTTATCCGAAAGAATATCAGGGAAGAGCGATTCTGCCTACGGCAGGTCAGTCTATCCTTCCGATTGTGAAAGGAAAGAAGATGCCCGAAAGATATATTTATGCCGAGCATGAAGGCAACCGCATGGTGCGTAAAGGTGACTGGAAGCTGGTTTCCGCCAACTTCAAGGGAGATGAATGGGAATTGTACAACATCAAGGAAGACCGTACCGAACAGCACAACCTGATCGGTAAATATCCTGAAATGGCAAAAGAATTGGAAACAGCCTATTTCGAATGGGCGGACAAGAGTGATGTTTTGTATTTCCAGAAAATGTGGAATACCTACAATAAGAATCGACGGAAAGATTTTAAAGAATATAAAACCCGCTAATGCTTATGGATAAGAGAATCTTACTAACTCTGGCTTTAGGAGCCATGTCGCAGGTGTTTACCCATGCATGGGAGCCTAAAGGAGATAAAATTAAAACAGTATGGGCTGAACAGGTGACGCCGGAAAATGTGTGGCAAAGTTATCCTAGACCACAGTTGCAACGGGCAGAATGGATCAATCTGAACGGATTGTGGAAGTATGCCGTAACGGATCAGAACACGCCTCGGAAGAACGTTTCCTTTGAAGGGGAAATCCTGGTTCCGTTTGCGATTGAATCATCTCTGTCCGGAGTGCAGAAAACATTTCTTCCTACGGATAAACTATGGTATCAACGTGAGTTCACCTTAGATCCTTCCTGGAAGAACAAATCTACTATCCTGCATTTCGGAGCAGTGGATTATGAATGTCAAGTATGGGTGAATAACCGGTTGGTCGGTACGCATAAAGGAGGAAACAACCCGTTCTCGTTCGATATTACTAAATACCTGAAGAAGAGTGGCCCTCAAAGCATTGAAGTAGCCGTCACCGACCCGACGGACACGGAGTCTATCTCCCGAGGAAAACAGCAACTTAACCAGGAAGGTATCTGGTACACGCCTGTATCGGGCATTTGGCAAACTGTGTGGCTGGAAGCGGTGAATAAAACCTATATTCGTCAGGTACTTCCTTCCACTGATATTGAGAGAAAATCCGTGAAGCTGGCTTTCGATATAATCGGAGCCAAAGGCAATGAAGAAGTGAAAATAGAAGTGTTGGATGATGGCAAAGTAATCAAGACGGTGGAACAGAAGTTGACTAATGCGATAGAAATAGACGTTCCGAACGCTGTCTTATGGTCTCCCGAATCTCCGAAACTGTATCATTTGAATATTGTCTTATCCAATGGAGGACGTGTTTTAGACCGGGTAAAGAGTTACTTTGCCTTGAGAAAAGTAGATGTCCGTAAAGATGAATGTGGATACAACCGTATTTGCCTGAATAACCAACCCATCTTCCAATACGGTCCGCTGGATCAAGGCTGGTGGCCCGACGGATTGTTGACTCCTCCTTCCGAGGAAGCGATGCTGTGGGACATGGTGCAGTTGAAAAAGATGGGATTCAATATGATCCGTAAACATATCAAAGTAGAACCGGAGCAATATTATTATTACGCCGATTCCCTGGGATTGATGATGTGGCAAGACATGGTTTCCGGTTTTGCTACGTCAAGGAAGAAGGAGGAACACGTCAATCCGTTGGCTACTACTGATTGGAACGCCCCCGAAGAACACACCCGCCAATGGCAAAAAGAAATGTTCGAGATGATCGACCGTCTCCGTTTCTATCCCTGTATCACTACCTGGGTGGTTTTCAATGAAGGATGGGGACAGCATAACACGGTGGAAATCGTAAATAAAGTGATAAAATACGACGATACACGCCTGATAAACGGAGTGACCGGCTGGACGGACAGAGGCGTAGGCGATATGTACGACGTACATAATTATCCTGTCACTTCCATGATTCTGCCGGAGAACAACGGTAACCGCATTTCCGTACTGGGAGAATTCGGCGGCTATGGCTGGGCGATCAAGGAACATATCTGGAATCCGAATATGAGGAACTGGGGGTATAAGAATATAGACGGAGCAATGGCTCTGATTGATAGTTACGGCCGTCTGGTATATGATTTGGAAACGCTGATTGCCCAAGGGTTGAGTGCGGCTGTTTATACACAAACCACTGATGTGGAAGGAGAAGTGAACGGCCTGATTACTTACGACCGGAAAGTAACTAAAATACCGGAAGGCTTGTTACACCTGATGCACAACCGTTTGTATGAAATCACTCCCGTGAAAGCGGTTACTTTGATTGCAGACAGTCAGAACGGAAGCAAGAATACCCGCCTTGTCGGTATGAACGGTCAGGAGCTGAAAATGACTTCTTTGCCTTTCGACTGTCCCCCTCGTTCTACGGTAGTATCAGAAGCTACTTTTAAGGTGGATAAGGATTTCAATCATCTGTCTTTATGGCTGAATGTTGCCGGAGAAGCCAAAGTTTGGCTGAATGGTGTAGAAGTCTTTGCGCAGGAGGCAAAGCAGACCAGGCAATATAATCAATATAATATCAGCGATTACAGCCGTTACTTGCGGAAAGGAAGTAATCTGTTGAAAATCGAAGTGAAAGATA
Organism: Bacteroides sp. LFL-34; assembly: GCF_027257075.1. Classification (NCBI taxonomy): domain Bacteria; kingdom Pseudomonadati; phylum Bacteroidota; class Bacteroidia; order Bacteroidales; family Bacteroidaceae; genus Bacteroides; species Bacteroides sp. LFL-34. Next base: position 100,953 of record NZ_JAPQKZ010000006.1, read on the forward strand.
GCAAGAAGATGAGATTCGATTATGGGTTGAGGGCTTATTAATCAGATTCATATTCTACTTTGTGAGTTTCTTGTTATAAAGTTGAAAGGCAAGTGAATATCTGCAATATCAAGTTAATGTATGAGCCCCATAGCGATGTCACTATAGGGCTCATTAACTATCATTTTTCCGGCTCACTCGTATGGGCACATTTCTTTATAACAAACTTTCTTATTGAAATTTCTTATCTTCTTCGAGGAGCTCCTGGCTACATTGCTCCGGTGCTAGAGGGGTAAAGAGTTCTATCAGGTTTTCTTCGGGATCGCGCAGGTATAGGGTACGCATCCCCCAATCGGGCATATCCGTAGGTTCGGTGATAAACGTCACGCCTTTTGCTTTTAGATCGGCAAAAGTTTCGTCGAGGTTATCTACACTGAATGAAACCATTAATTTCTCACGCATCGCAACGGGCTGTTGCTTATCTGCATTGCCTACCGCAGGTGCCATCCAGTCGGATACAAAAAGGGTGAAGCCTTCTATCCCGTCAGCTACTTTAAAATTGGCATATCCGCTATTTTCATCTCCCCAGGATGGCTCTAATCCGAGTTGTTCGGTGTAGAACTTGAAGCATTTGGCGAAGTCTTTCACTAATAATCTTACGTTGCTGAATCTCATGGTTTACTGATTAATAGTTTGTAATTTGTTTCTTATATCAAAATGCAAATATAATCATTCTATTGGATAGCGTTTCAAAAAACTGTATTTACCTCATTAGTGCATAGAAACGAGTTAAACGTTGCGCTAATGAATGGGTCCAGGGTGAGGGGTGGTGAGGGTAGATTTATAACTTTCGTATTTTTTTTGAGGATAAAAAAGGAGATAGTATAGAAAATAATAAAATAAAAGGTTATAAATCTACCCTCACCACCCCTCACCCTGGACCCATATCTTATAATAAAAAGATAACGGGGAATCTTAAAAACTCAATCATCTTTTTCAGATTTACCACAACGTTTCCAGAATACTCCATTATTTTATTCAAAACCGTACAGAGAATGAGCCAAACCCGTACGTAAATGAACTATTTCACCACAGAGGACAGTCAGAAGATCCATACTGAACAGATGAGATTATCTGAAATCCAGAATAAAGAATTACAGGATAAAATTGCTGTGATAAATAAGAATTCTGAAGAATAGATCAAAGCAATGCAGAAACAATATGAGACTACTAACAGGTAGCTGAAGATTTTCATATCGGCTCAAAAGAGTCCTATACACTGTAATTATTGGCTCATTTTGAGCCGATATATTAATAATATTATGTATTTTTGAGCCGATATAATCAATTAAATAGCAATGGAAGAAGAAATTCAACAATATCTTCGTTTTCATCCTCTATCTTCTAGGTCAGAATTAATGGAGGGAGTGAATACTAAAGTAAGTGTCGCCACATTCAAGCGTTTATTAGCTGCCATGATTTCCGCTGGAAGTATTGAAGTCATAGGGCAAGGACCTGCCACATGTTATAAACTAACACCACAAACGTTTGTTACAAGTTATTTCGACTTAGAATCATACTTTCGGAAAGAAGTTGATGAGCGTGAAATTCAACAAGCTTTCAATTTCAGCCTTATTCCTGATATATTGCCTAATGTTGACCCTTTCACGATGGACGAACGGAAACATTTAACGGCTCTTCAAGAAACGTTTAGAAGAAATGTATTAGAAATGACAGACGGAGAGTACCGGAAAGAAATGGAAAGGTTAGGTGTGGATCTTAGTTGGAAGTCTTCTCAAATTGAAGGGAACACATATAATCTTCTTGAAACGGAAAGACTTTTGCTGGAAAAAGAAGAAGCAAAAGGTAAAACTAAAGAAGAAGCCATTATGCTACTAAATCACAAGGAAGCTCTTGATTTTATTTTAGATAATCCTGATTATCTTCAGTATTTATCAATAAGAAAGATTGAAGACATTCATAGTATCCTTATTAAAGAACTGGGAGTTGAGCGTCATATTCGTTCTCGGCGTGTTGGTATTACGGGTACGAATTATCGTCCACTTGATAATGAATATCAAATAAGAGAAGCTATGGAAGACACTTGTCAATTAATTAATAATAAGCAGAGTATCTTTGATAAAGCTTTCCTAGCTTTAGTTCTGTTATCTTACATTCAGCCATTTGCTGATGGTAATAAACGTACTGCCCGTATAACAAGTAATGCAATACTTATAGCCAACGGTTATTGTCCTTTATCATTTCGTTCAGTTGATTCTATCGACTATAAGAAAGCTATGTTAGTTTTCTATGAACAAAATAATATATATCCATTTAAGAAAATATTTATAGAACAGTTTGAATTTGCTGTGAATACATACTTTTGAATTTATCTGTATATTGATGGTTGTTCCAACGATAACATTATTATAAATATAATAATTATGTTCATAATAAATTTGTAATGCTTCCTGTTTTAATACAAGATTGTTCATTCCGTCTGCAGTAATTTTCTCCTGAAAGCCGGAAGTTTCTGAAAGACTTTTATCTTTGCAACTATAATACATACGGCACTATGAAAAAAGTGATTCTGATTTTTGTGACAATCGTCCTTTCCGGTCTGCTTTATGCAAAAGATAATAAGAGTACCGATGCGTTACTTCGTGAGATTGATGGTATCATTAAAAATCGTCAGACTTATGGAGCGGAAAAGGAGGCGCGTATCGCTGACCTGAAGAAATTGTTGGCGGAGGCTACTTCCGATGAACAACGATATGGTTTTTGCGGACGTCTTTTCGATGAATACCGGGCTTATAATCTGGATTCGTCTTTTGTCTATGCTCAACGGAAAGAGGAACTGGCGCATCGCATGGATAAACTGGATTACCTGGATGATGCTGCCATGAATATGGCGGAAGTGATGGGAACTACCGGAATGTATAAAGAAGCGTTGGAACTATTGGGGCAGATTAATAAGAAAACGTTGCCCGATTATCTCTATGGTTACTATTATCATCTGTATCGCACTATTTACGGATTGATGGGAGATTATGCCGTTACGGAGAAAGCCAAGAAAGAGTATTATCGAATGACGGATCTGTATCGTGACTCTCTTCTGCAGGTCAACGCTTCCGACTCTTTGGGGCACGTATTGGTGATGGCGGATAAGTGTATCGTACATGCTCAATACGATGAAGCCATCCGTATGCTGATGAAATATTACAACAAACCTTCTTTGGATGACCATTCAAAAGCAATGCTTACTTATACTCTCTCCGAGGGTTACCGGTTGAAAGGCGACAAGCAGGGGCAAAAACATTACCTGGCCCTTTCGGCTATTGCCGACCTAAAATCGGCAGTAAAGGAATATGTATCTTTGCGCAAACTCGCTTCTCTTGTCTACGATGAAGGGGATATTGACCGTGCCTACAATTACCTGAAATGCTCCTTAGAGGATGCCACTCTTTGTAATGCCCGCCTTCGTACGTTAGAAATCTCGCAAGTCTTTCCTATCATTGACCAGGCTTACCAATTGAAAACCAAACGGCAGCAGCAGGAGATGAAAGTATCATTGATTTGTATCAGTTTGCTTTCCGTATTTTTGTTGGTTGCCATTTTCTTCGTTTACAAACAGATGAAAAAGGTTGCTGCCGCACGTCGCGAAGTGGTCGATACCAATACGTTGCTGCAAGAACTGAACGAAGAACTTCACGACTCTAATTCGCAACTGAAAGAGATGAACCATACGCTTTCGGAAGCCAACTATATCAAGGAGGAATATATCGGCCGATATATGGACCAATGCTCCACTTATCTCGACAAGATGGATTTATACCGTCGTTCCCTGAATAAAATTGCCGCTGCCGGAAGAGTGGAAGAACTATATAAAGCCATTAAATCTTCTCGATTCCTTGACGAAGAACTGAAAGAGTTTTATGCAAACTTCGACATGACTTTCCTGCAACTCTTCCCCAATTTTGTGGAGGAATTTAATGCGCTGCTCACAGAACCCATGCAACCCAAACCGGGAGAACTGTTGAACACCGAACTCCGTATCTTTGCCCTTATCCGGCTGGGGATTACGGACAGTACCAAGATAGCGCAATTCCTCCGTTATTCCGTGACTACCATTTATAATTACCGGACCCGTGTCCGTAACAAAGCTTTGGGAGAAAGAGATGAATTTGAGACTAAAGTAATGCAAATAGGGAAGGTGGAAGAATAAGAAAATTACTACTTTTTTAGTCTGACTTCTATTTTATAACGTTCTTATATTTAGTGGTTTATGCTGTGAGACACTGTATAAATCACTATATTTTTGCTATCTGCTTTAAGAAGCAGTATGAAATGTGGATACTTTTGTTTCACGGTCATTTCAGCAATGACACAGAGAACGAAAACAAAAGTAACCCTAATATTAACTTTAAATTAATGTACATGAAACAGAGTATGAAGTCGAAAGGCTTTGAACGCCGCCTCTTATTAATAATGTGGGGCTTGTTCCTATCTCTTAGTGCATTCGCACAACAGATTTCAATAAAAGGACATGTAGTAGATGCCACAGGTGAACCGGTGATCGGTGCCAGTGTGGTGGAAGGACGTACAACGAATGGTACGATAACCGATGTAGACGGTAATTTCTCATTAAGCGTTCCGGCTAACAGCACGCTGACTATCTCTTTTGTCGGCTATAAAACGCAGACAGTTCCGGTGAACGGGAAAAACTCGTTGAAAGTAACCTTGCAGGAAGATACGGAAGTATTGGACGAAGTTGTTGTAGTAGGTTACGGAACGATGAAAAAGAGCGATTTGACTGGTGCCGTATCTTCTGTCGGAGTGAAGGACATCAAAGACTCTCCGGTAGCTAATATCGGTCAGGCAATGCAGGGAAAAGTATCCGGCGTGCAGATTATCGATGCCGGTAAGCCGGGTGATAATGTCACCATTAAAATCCGCGGTTTGGGTACGATCAATAACAGTAACCCGCTGATTGTCATTGACGGAATTCCTACCGACTTGGGATTGTCTTCCCTCAATATGGCTGATGTGGAACGGGTAGACGTATTGAAGGATGCTTCGGCAACAGCTATCTATGGTTCCCGTGGTGCCAACGGTGTGGTGATGATTACCAGCAAACGTGGTGCCGAAGGTGCCGGAAAAGTAACGGTAAACGCAAACTGGGCTATTCAGAACGCTACTAAAGTGCCCGATATGCTGAATGCTGCGCAATATGCTGCCTTGAGCAATGATATGCTGTCTAATAATGATGATAATACAAACCCTTATTGGGCAGATCCTTCTTTATTGGGAACAGGAACGAACTGGCTGGATGAGATGCTACGTACGGGAGTGAAACAAAGCTATTCGGTTAGCTATTCCGGTGGTACGGAAAAGGCACATTACTATGTATCCGGCGGTTTCCTCGACCAGTCCGGTATCGTGGAAAGCGTTAATTACCGTCGTTTCAACTTTCAGGCAAATAGTGATGCCCAGGTTAATAAATGGTTGAAGTTCACTACTAATCTGACATTCAGTACGGACGTGAAAGAAGGAGGAACTTACAGCATCGGAGATGCGATGAAAGCACTCCCCACCCAGCCGGTGAAGAATGATGACGGTAGCTGGAGCGGTCCCGGACAGGAAGCGCAATGGTATGGAAGTGTCCGCAATCCGATCGGTACGTTGTACATGATGACGAACGAGACGAAAGGATATAACTTTCTGGCAAATATCACCGGAGAGATTGCCTTTACCAAATGGTTGAAGTTGAAAAGCACCTTCGGTTATGACGCCAAATTCTGGTTTGTAGACAACTTTACTCCGGCTTACGACTGGAAACCGAATCCGGTAGAAGAATCTTCCCGCTATAAGAGTGACAACAAATCATTTACCTACCTGTGGGATAATTATTTTGTATTCGACCATACTTTCGCCCAAAAACATCGTGTAGGGGTGATGGCAGGTTCTTCCGCCCAGTGGAACAACTATGATTACCTGAATGCTCAAAAGAATATCTTCATGTTTGATAATATCCATGAGATGGACAACGGCGAGAAGATGTACAGCATCGGTGGCAGCCAGAGCGACTGGGCACTGCTCTCTCTGATGGCACGTCTCAACTATTCTTACGAAGATAAATACCTGCTTACAGCCACTGTGCGCCGTGACGGTTCCTCCCGCTTCGGTAAGAACAACCGTTGGGGAACATTCCCTTCCGTTTCTCTGGCATGGCGTATTTCGCAGGAAGAATGGTTCCCGAAAGACAACTCTCCGGTGAATGACCTCAAACTGCGTATCGGATACGGTGTGACCGGTAATCAGGAAATTGGTAACTACGGCTTTGTGGCTTCCTATAATACGGGAGTTTATCCTTTCGGCAACAACAACTCCACCGCTTTGGTATCTACCACCCTTTCCAATCCGAATATTCATTGGGAAGAGGTACGCCAAACCAACTTCGGTGTGGATATGAGTCTGTTCAATTCACGTGTCAACCTTTCGCTGGATGCCTACATCAAAAAGACGGCAGACATGTTGGTGAAAGCTTCCATCCCTATCACCTCCGGTTTTGAAGATACTACTGAAACCTTTACCAATGCCGGCAAAATGCGCAACAAAGGAGTGGAAATGACCCTGCGCACCATCAACCTGAAAGGTCTTTTCTCTTGGGAATCTGCTTTAACGGCCACCTATAACAAGAATGAAATTCTGGACCTGAACAGCGAAACTCCGATGTTTATCAATCAGATGGGTAACTCATACGTGACTATGCTTAGAGCCGGTTATCCGATCAATGTATTCTACGGATACGTGACCGACGGACTTTTCCAAAACTGGGAGGAAGTAAACCGCCACGCCACCCAACCGGGAGCAGCTCCGGGGGATATCCGTTTCCGGGATTTGAATAACGATGGAGTCATCAATGATGAAGACCGTACCGTTATCGGCAACCCGAATCCGAACTGGTTCTTCTCTTTAAGCAATAATTTCTCTTATAAGGGATGGGAACTCTCCGTTTTCCTGCAAGGCGTATCGGGAAACAAGATTTATAACGCCAACAATGTTGACAACGAAGGAATGGCAGCCGCTTACAACCAAACCACAGCCGTATTGAACCGCTGGACGGGTGAAGGTACCAGCAACTCTATGCCCCGCGCCATTTGGGGAGACCCGAACCAGAACTGCCGTGTATCCGACAGGTTTGTGGAAAACGGTTCCTATCTCCGTCTGAAGAACATCACGCTTTCGTATACACTGCCTAAAAAGTGGATGCAAAAGATTCAACTGGAAAATGCCCGCATCTCTTTCTCTTGCGAGAATGTGGCAACTATCACCGGATATTCCGGCTTCGACCCGGAAGTGGATATTAATGGCATCGACAGCAGCCGTTACCCGATTTCACGTACTTTCAGTATGGGCTTGAACTTTAACTTTTAAATCAGGAGAAAGAATATGAAAAAGATAATAACTTTGGTATTTATGTCTGCCGTGCTGGCATTGACATCGTGCAACGATTTCTTGGATAAATATCCCAAATATGGCGTCGATCCCGAATCGGAAGTGACGAATGAGATTGCTGTGGCACTGACTACTGCCTGCTACAAGACTCTTCAGTCATCTAATATGTATAACCAGCGTATTTGGAGCCTCGACATCATCGCAGGCAACAGTGAAGTAGGAGCCGGAGGAGGTACTGACGGTTTGGAGACTGTTCAGGCTTCCAATTTCATTGCCCAGAGCGATAACGGCTTTGCCTTGTATGTATGGCGTTCTCCGTGGGTTGGGATCGGACGTTGCAACATCGTGCTTTCCAATTTGCCTTCAGCATCTGTCTCCAATGAGATAAAGACCCGTTGCATGGGTGAAGCTTATTTCCTGCGTGCACATTATTATTATATTCTGGTTCGTTTGTACGGAGGGGTGCCTTTGCGCTTGGAGCCGTTTGAACCGGGAGAATCTGCGGATATTGCCCGTAATACGGTAGATGAGGTATATGCTCAAATTCTTTCCGACTGCAAAAATGCAGTGAATATGCTTCCTCCGAAAAGCAGTTATGGAGATGCTGACAGGGGACGTGCCTGCAAAGAGGCTGCAATGGCGATGCTGGCGGATATTTACCTGACACTGGCTCCCAACCATCGCGACTATTATAATGAAGTAGTGACCTTGTGCAATAACATTGCTGCAATGGGATATGATCTGACTCAATGCAATTATGCTGATAACTTTAATGCGACGATCAATAATGGTGCGGAATCTCTCTTCGAAGTGCAATACTCCGGTAGTACGGAATATGACTTTTGGGGCGGCGATAATCAAGCGTCCTGGTTGTCTACTTTCATGGGACCACGTAATTCGGGTATGGTAGCCGGTGCTTATGGATGGAACCTGCCTACGGAAGAGTTTGTCAAGCAATACGAAGACGGTGATTTGCGGAAAGACATCACTGTGTTGTATCAGGGTTGTCCTGCTTTTGACGGTATGGAATACAGACGTTCCTGGTCGAATACGGGTTATAACGTACGTAAGTTCCTTGTGTCGAAAACCGTCTCTCCGGAGTATAATACCAACCCCAACAACTTTGTAGTATACCGTTATGCGGATGTCTTACTGAAGAAAGCGGAAGCTTTGAATGAGCAGGGACATCCGGATCAGGCTGCCGAACCATTGAATATCGTTCGTAAGCGTGCCGGACTGACAGAGCTGCCGACTACTCTGACGCAGACCGAAATGAGAGAAAAGATTATTCACGAACGTCGGATGGAACTTGCTTTTGAGGGACATCGCTGGTTCGATATGATCCGGGTTGATAATGGAAATTATGCATTGACATTCCTGAAATCTATCGGTAAGAATAATGTGACCAAAGAACGTCTCCTGTTGCCTATTCCGCAGACGGAGATGGACTCCAATCACCTGATGACTCAAAATCCCGGTTATTAATCCGTTTTATAATCATTCATTTAGACAAATAATATGATGAAGAAATATATATATCAGTTGTTATGCTCTCTTTTCATCGGTGGAACGATGGTTGCTTGTACCGAGGATTATATGGAGACAGATAAAGGACATGATACCCTCACCCTTTCGGTGAATCAGCAGGAGTTGGTGTTGAACGAAAAGAACCATAGTCAGGAGGCGCTGGCGCTTTCATGGACTACCGGAACGAATTATGGAAGCGGTAACCGTATCTCTTATACGCTGGAACTGGCGAAAGCCGGAACGGACTTTGCGAATCCTTATTCGGTAGATTTGGGTACGGGAACGTATCAATGGACTAAGAAAGTGGAAGAACTTAACCAATTTCTGCATACGCAGTTCGGTATCGGTTATGCCGTGAAAGCGGAGTTGGAAGCACGTATCACAGCGGTTGTTGCCGGAATGGAAGATCAGAAACAGATTGCGACGGCTGCCTTTACGGTGACTACTTACCAGCCGGTTACTACGACGCTTTACCTGATTGGTGATGCTACTCCGAACGGATGGAGCGCCGATAACGCAACGGCAATGGAACGTACGGATAACGGACAATTTACATGGACAGGAAAGCTGAATACCGGATCGTTTAAATTTATAACGACCTTAGGAGAATTCCTGCCGTCGTACAACCGTGATGCTACTGCCGAAGAAGGATTCAAACTGACCTACCGTACATCGGGTGACCAACCGGACGAACAGTTCACAATCAGTAAAGAAGCAACTTATATCGTAAAAGCAAACCTGCTCGACCTGACATTAACACTTACCGAAACGGAAGATATTGGCTGGAGATATGAAGAATTTTTCATTGTCGGTTCGTTTACGGGTAACAATGGTTGGGGATTTGAAGCACTGTCTAAAGATGCTGTTCAGATGAACCTGTTCCATTATGGAGCCGTGATTCCCTGGAAGGCGGACGGAGAATTTAAATTCGCTTCTGTGACAGATTTCGGTCAGGCGGATGCTTTCTTCCATCCTACCGTGGCTAATGCTCCGTACACTTCGACATCCGTAGTGCTTGGAGGTGACGATAATAAATGGCAGATGAAGGAAGCCGAATGTGGCAAGCCTTATAAAGTATGGTTCTACACAGGAAAAGGAAAAGAAAAGATGCTGATGCGTCCGTTCACTCCTTACGAAGGACTGTATCTGGTGGGTGAGGCAACTCCGAACGGATGGGATTTAGGCAATGCTACTCCGATGACTAAGAGTGCTGACAGTCCTTACATCTTTACCTGGAGCGGCACACTGAAAACAGGTGAGATGAAGATATCCTGCGATAAACAGTCAGACTGGAACGGGGATTGGTTTATGGCGGATAAGAGCAACAAGGCTCCGACGGGAGAAGTAGAAACGGCATTGTTTGTTGCTAAGTCGGATGCGGAGTTGAGCAGTATGTATCCGGATGCAGATTTGGGTAGTTTGGATTATAAGTGGAATATTCAGGAAGCCGGTTCTTATCGGATTACGATTGACCAGTTGAAAGAGACGATTTCGATTGTGAAACAATAAAACAAGAATTCAAGATGAAGAAAATAATATATTGGGTGGCTGCTTTTCTGTGTATGGCTTGCAGTGACGATCATGGGTCGAACCAGGAGAATGGAGGAGCTTCGGGCAGTGTCACCGAAGTGACTCCGGTAACATCGGATTTAAGTGTGGACCTGTCTACGGATAAGGCTTTCTATAAACCGGGGGAGAAAGTGGTATTTACAGCAGAAGCTGCGTTGCCTGCCGGAACTAAAGTTCGTTATCGTCTTTTAGGGGAGGTTGTCGGAGAAGAGTCGGTAAATGGTACCAGTTGGACATGGCAACCGCCTACTACTGATTTCAAAGGATATATGGCGGAACTGTACCGTCAGGAGAATGGTACAGATGTGATTGTCGGTACGATTGCGGTAGATGTATCCAGTGATCCGGCACGTTTTCCGCGTTATGGTTTTGTCGCTGATTTCAGTCGGGAGAAGACGGCTGAAAAGACACAGGAAGAGATGGCGTATCTGAATCGTCATCACATCAATTGGGTACAGTTTCAGGACTGGCATAATAAGCATCACTGGCCGTTGGGCGGTACACGCACACAGTTGGACGAAGTATATATGGACATCGCTAACCGGGAGGTTTATACAAGTTCGGTGAAAAATTACATTGAAGCGCAGCATCGTTTCGGTATGAAGTCTATGTTTTACAATCTTTGTTTCGGGGCGTTGAAGGATGCCGCTACGGACGGGGTGAAGGAGGAATGGTATTTGTTTAAGGATGCTTCTCACACTACTAAAGATAGTCATGATCTGCCGGGCGGATGGAAAAGTAATATTTATCTGGTAGATCCTTCTAATAAGGAATGGCAGAAATATTTGAACGAGAGGAATGATGATGTATATGTGAACTTTGCCTTCGACGGCTATCAGATAGACCAGTTGGGACGACGCAGCACGCTTTACAATTACAATGGTATTCCGGTCAATCTGCGTGAGGGATATGCTTCTTTTATTGAAGCGACGAAGCAGGCTCATCCGGACAAGAGTTTGGTGATGAATGCGGTCAGCCGTTACGGTGCCCGTCAGATAGGGGAGACAGGTAAAGTTGATTTCTTCTATAATGAAGTGTGGGCGGATGAGGCTGATTTTACCAATCTGAAAGCCATTCTTTATGAAAATGGAGTCTATGGCAATTATCAGTTGAATACGGTTTTTGCAGCTTATATGAATTATAATAAAGCGGATAACCGGGGAGAATTTAATACGCCGGGTATCTTATTGACAGATGCTGTCATGTTTGCTTTGGGTGGTTCGCACCTTGAGTTGGGAGGCGATCACATGTTGTGCAAAGAGTACTTTCCGAATGAGAACCTGACAATGAGCGAAGAACTGAAAACAGCGATGGTTCGTTATTATGATTTCCTGACTTCTTATCAGAATCTGCTTCGTGACGGTGGTACGGAAAATAGTGTTTCCATGAATTGTACCAATGGCGAAATGAGATTGAATAGTTGGCCTCCTCAACAGGGATCGGTTACTACTTATGCCAAGCAGGTAGGTGGCAAGCAAGTGATACATCTTCTTAATTTCTCGCAAGCGAACAGTCTTAGTTGGAGAGATGTGGACGGTACGATGCCGGAACCGGCTTTGATTACAAAAGCGGCTTTGCAAATGAATCTGTCGGCAAAGGTGAATAAGCTGTGGGTAGCGTCGCCGGATGTACACGGAGGAGCTTTGCAGGAATTGGCCTTTACACAGGAGAACGGAGTTGTCTCTTTCACATTGCCTTCCCTGAAATATTGGACGATGATTGTGGCTGAATAAAGCGGCTGCTACAGAATAACTAAAATGATAGGTATGATGATTAGATATAGATTATGGGTGTGGGTGTTGTGCCTGATGTTTCCAACATGGGTTTGGGCGGAAAATGAGATACGTACGTGCACTTCTTTTACACAACAAGGACGTCAGGTGACTTTTCACCTGACGGACAGTGCCGCCTTGCAATTGCAACTTTGCAGCTCTTCCGTCGTGAAAATCTGGTTCTCACCCGACGGGCAATTGCAACGAAGAAATGCTTCGTTTGCAGTGATTAATGAAGAACTGGAAGAGGTAGGAACTATTCATGTGGATGAACAGGCGGCCTGTTACGAGATATTTACTCCGAAGTTGCGTATCCGGGTGAATAAATCTCCGATGAGTCTTCAGATATTCGATAAATATCAGAAACTTCTGTTTAGCGATTATGCCGATAAAGCCCATGTCAGTGAAGGAACGAAGAAAGTGGAATATAAAGTGCTTCGTCGTGACGAGCACTTCTTCGGACTTGGTGAGAAAGCGGGAAAGATGGACCGTCGTGGCGAGTCTTATAAGATGTGGAATAGTGACAAACCTTGTTATAGCGTGGTAGAAGATCCTCTTTACAAAAGTATTCCTTTCTTTATGAGCAATTACCGGTATGGTATTTTCCTTGATAACACCTATAAGACGGAATTCAAATTCGGAACAGAAAGCCGTGATTATTACAGCTTTGAAGCGCCGAACGGGGAAATGGTATATTACTTTATCTTCGGTAAAGACTATAAAGAAATCATCAGCCAATACGTCAGACTGACCGGAAAACCTATCATGCCGCCGAAATGGGCGTTGGGTTTTGCTCAATGCCGCGGTCTGTTGACAAGTGAAAAGCTAAGTCGTGAGATAGCCGAAGGCTACCGGAAACGGGGAATCCCTTGTGATATTATCTATCAGGACATCGGCTGGACAGAATACTTGCAGGATTTCGAATGGCGCAAAGGAAACTATGAAAACCCTAGGAAGATGCTTTCGGATTTGAAAGAGATGGGTTTTAAGGTAGTCGTATCTCAAGACCCGGTAATTGCACAAGCCAACAAAAAACAATGGGAAGAAGCAGACCGCCTGGGCTATTTTGTAAAGGACAATACGAACGGTAAAAGCTACGATATGCCCTGGCCGTGGGGTGGAAACTGCGGAGTGGTGGACTTCACTCTGCCTGCCGTAGCCGACTGGTGGGGAACCTATCAGCAGAAACCTATTGACGATGGTGTCTCCGGCTTCTGGACAGACATGGGTGAACCTGCCTGGAGTAACGAGGAGCAGACGGAACGCCTGGTGATGAAGCACCATCTCGGTATGCACGATGAAATCCATAACGTCTATGGCCTGACCTGGGATAAAGTGGTGAAGGAGCAATTTGAAAAGAGGAATCCGGACCGTCGTGTTTTCCAGATGACTCGTGCTGCTTATGCCGGCTTGCAACGTTATACGTTTGGCTGGACGGGTGATAGCGGAAACGGAGACGACGTACTGCAAGGTTGGGGACAATTAGCCAATCAGATTCCTGTAATGCTTTCCGCCGGATTGGGATTAATCCCATTTTCTTCCTGTGATATCACCGGTTACTGTGGGGATATTGAGGATTATCCGGCTATGGCCGAACTCTATACCCGTTGGATTCAATTCGGTGCATTCAATCCTTTGAGTCGTATTCACCATGAGGGAGATAACCCGGTGGAACCGTGGCTTTTCGGACCGGAAGCGGAAAAGAACGCGAAAGCGGCTATCGAGCTGAAATATCGTTTGTTGCCGTATATCTACACTTACGCCCGCGAAGCGTATGATACAGGATTGCCTATCATGCGGCCTCTGTTTCTGGAATATCCAATGGATATGGAAACTTTTTCTACGGATGCCCAATTCCTGTTCGGTCGTGAATTGTTGGTAGCTCCCGTGGTGAAGAAAGGTGCCCGCACAAAGAACGTGTATCTTCCCGAAGGTACATGGATAGACTATAACAACAAGCAGACGATCTACACCGGAGAGCAATGGACTACCGTTGATGCTCCCTTGTCCTCTGTTCCTATGTTTGTGAAGCAAGGTTCTATCATCCCCACCATGCCGGTGATGAACTACACCCATGAGAAACCGGTATATCCACTTACTTTTGAAATCTTCCCCGCACAGGAGGGTGCACAGGCTGCCTTTACTCTTTACGAAGATGAAGGAGAAGACTTAGGATATCAGCGTGATGAATTTGTCAAAACACCGATTATTTGCAGCACTCTGGCAAATGGATATGAACTGACCGTCTCTGCCCGTGAAGGAAAAGGATACACTGTTCCCGGTCCGAGAAATCTGTTGTTCCGTATTTATTCTGCGAAAGCCCCGAAGGAGGTAACTGTCAAAGGAAAGAAGATAAAGAAAACTAAACCGGAACGTTTGGAAGAAAATCTGGAGAATGACACTGAAACTGTGGTATGGAGTTGGGATAAAGAAACTGGTGTATGTAGTGTGCGAATGCCTGATAAGGGAGGTAATGAGCAGATTATGATTGCTTTTAAATAAGTGGTGAAGCGTGCAAGGTACTTTTGTCTTGCACGCATCCATATTACTATATTGAGTGATTATCTTTTTGTTCTTGGTGAAACTTACGATAGGCAGTAGGAGACATTCCGAAATACTCCTTAAAGCTTTTTCCAAAATAGTTTAATGAGCTGAACCCCAGCTGGAAACTGATGTCGCTAATGTTATATTCTTCATTTTCCCGAAGCATTTTTGCAGCAGTTTTCAGTTTTATATTTTGAATAAAATAATGAGGAGATTCCCCTGTTATCTTTTTCATTTTCAGGAATAGCTTTGTCCGGCTTAGTCCTAATTCTGAACATAACAGGGTGACGTTAATATCTCCGTTTCCTTCTTCCAACTTGGTTTGTACAATTCTTATTATATGATCGATGAAATCTTGGTCGAGCTTATTGCTGGTCAGTTGCTCTGCACTACTGTTTTCTAAAGTTTTGTATCGTTCCTGTAATTTTCGTCTGTTATTTAGTAGGTTAATGCATTTTGCGATCAGAATTCTGATATTAAATGGTTTGGTGATATAATCATCGGCTCCACAATTGAGTCCTTTAATATTGTGTTCCACACTACTAAGTGCCGTGAGCAGAATGACCGGAATATGGCTAGTGTCAAAATGAGACTTTATCCTCGCACATAGATTTATACCGGAGATGCCGGGCATCATCACATCTGATAAAATAAGATCCGGTGAATTGAGCTGTGCGATTTTGAATGCATCTTCACCATTCTTTGCTTCATAGATTTCAAAAATGGGCTCAAATATCTCTATGAGTAATTTCCTCAATTCATCGTCATCCTCAACGATAAGTAAAGTCGATGAATGATCGAAATCCTTCTTTTGCTGTATGATGAAATCTTCCAGATTTTCCAAGCTCTCTTCTTCATTCTCTATACTAATCGGGTTATTGATTATCCCTGTGTTCTTTTCATTCTCTATGATGGTGATATTCTTATCTTCTTTAAAGTGCTCATTACCGATTGGTAATTCGACAATGAATGAACTACCTTTTCCTACTTCACTTTCAACCGTTATTTGTCCATGATGTGCCTTTACAATATTGAGTGACAGTGATAAGCCTATCCCTGTTCCGGTGTTGGATAGTTCGCTGTTTACAGAGTTGTTTACTTGAAAGAAACGTTCAAAGATTCGTTCTGTCATGTCTTTAGGTATCCCAATGCCGGAATCATTAAATGTTATAATTACGGAAGACGCAGAAGTCGTTATTTTGATCTCGACTGTTCCATTTTCCGGAGTGAATTTGAAAGCATTCGATAGAATGTTATTGAAAACCTTTTGTAGTTGTACTTCATCAAACCACGTGCACTGGCTTTTTTGGTCGAACACAAAATTGAAATGAATATTCTTTAGTTCGGCATAGCTAACGAACGAATCATATATTTCCTGCGTGAATAGAATTATATCCTGCTGTTTGACTGTTAACGTGAAATTTTCTTTGTTGTATTTCAAGAAGTCGAGTAGTTCATTGATTAAAGTACCCATTTTGGCAGCCCTGTTATGTACCTCACGCAAGCTGTTCTGGATAGTAGACAATGAGTAATTTGACATAAGAATAAGTTCCAGTTGTCCGGATATTAATGCGATCGGTGTTTTTAACTCATGTGATATATTCCCGAGGAAACGCATTTTGGACTCATTTATCGCGTCTTTTTGTAGTTTATCCCGTCTTTCAAGTTCCAGTGAATTTCTTAACAATAACTTGGATCGGTAGAAATAGGCAATGCTGATAATGATGGCTAATATTAGCAACGTATATAATAGATAAGCGTACCAGGTGGCATAAACAGGAGGGATAATCGTGATCCCCAGACTGATTTCATTAAGTTCGGTTTCATCTTTAAAGGAAATGTTTCTTACTTTTAACTTATAGTCTCCATAAGGTAAGTTCATGTAGTTGATTGATTTTTGGGGATGAAATTCAATCCAGCTATTGTTATACCCATCCAGTTTATATTGATATTTGGATTGTCCGAGATTTACGAAGTCATTGATTCCGATTTCGACAGATATATTATTCTCATAATGTTTCAATTTGATATGATCTGTTGCAAAAAGAGAACGAGGCAATATCCGAGAAGAATCATTTGCCGACACTTCTTTGTTATTAACAAATAGTTTGGAAAAGAACATTTTAGTGGGTAGACTTTCTGGAAACAAATTATTTTCAGAAATCATGGCAAGGCCGTTTATTCCTCCCATGATGATACGGCTATCACTGCTTTTCATTATGTCACCCGGAATCATCGACGGCAAGACGAATTTGTTTTGTGATTTATAATTATAGCTTCTTTTTGTTTTGAGATCGATATAGGATAAGCCGTTTGCACTGGTGACCAAAAGTTGATGATCGGACAGAGGATAAACGGCACTTAGATAATCACTATCGAGGTTACTGTTTTTGCAGTTTATTTGTTCGAGCCTATCTTGAGTAGGATGATAAATAAGAATACCTGCACCTAATGTGGTGGCTATGATACGATTGCTATTATCCTGAATAAGAGACGTAATGGTATTCTTAGAAGAAGCGGTGATTTTAGCAAGATATTTGTCAAGACTGCGTACATAATTCTGTTTGATACTGTAATAGCACAGGTTATTCCCTCCAATCCACAAGTTGTCCTGCTTGTCTATCATCAATGAGTTTACAGCATAGATGTATTTGTCGAGAAGGTGTAGCTTTTGAATGCTGTAATCTTCCAGGTTCATATAATATACCCCCGAAAGCGTACCCAGATATAAGATATCTTTATGACGGATGATAGCCTGAACTATTTCCGACCGTTTCGTATGGTCGGACGGGTCGATAGTGAAATGTTTGAATTCTTTTTTATCAATCGAGTAACTGCAAAGTCCGCCGAGATGAGTCCCAATCCATACTGTACTGGATGTATCATCATAATATAAGGTCTTGATATTATTGTGGGATATTGTATTGTTCTCTTTCGTATAGTATGTATATGAATCTGTCTCGGGTAGATAGGATACCAACCCGTCTCCTTCTGTACTGATCCATAGCCGTCCTGTCTTGTCTTCTATAATCTTGCTGATTACGGGTCCGATACCGGCGTGCCCCAGTTTCAGATTATTATATTCAAAGATGTCAGTATGCGGATTGTAGTAATCCAAGCCTCCATAGTAGGTACCGAACCACATTGTGCCTTGATCGTCTTTCATAATAATCCAGACAGAGAGGTTGCTTAGTCCCGCACTACCCTCTTTTTCCAGACCATAAAAACTGATATCACCTGTTTGCGAGTTGATAACATTCAATCCTAACATGGTTCCTATCCAGATATTTCCGTTATTATCTTCACATACTGTTCTTACATAATTGCTGGCTAAGGTAGCTTCCGTGTATTGGATAACGTCGCCCGATGGAGTTAGTTTGAATAATCCTTCATTCAGGGTGCTCACCCAGATGTTGTTCCGGCTATCTTCGTTTATCGATATAATTTCACTGCGGGTAGTCAGTACTTTCTGTTGCCTGCCTGATAGATCAATAGTAAATACCCCGTCATGTTTGGTGCCGATATATAATAATTTGCCGGACGTTTCTTTCAGCGATGAGATGCTTAGGTTGTTGCCATCAATTTTGTATTTGGCCTGGCATATACCTTCTTTATAATTATAGACACTATCCAATAAACCGATCCATAATGAGTTGGTACCATAATTGAAGGCAATGGACGGCAATATCTGTGTGTTTGGCTGGCTGAATATGATACGGCTTTCCTCTTTTATCAGGTCATATTCAATGATGCTGTAATCCGTATTGACATATAGGTGCCCTTTCTTGTCTCCACAGATTGTCGGAACAAGGTTGGACTGTATCCAGTTGTTTATTCCCATGAAGTTGACTGACTCAATATAATTTCCATTATATTTCTTCACACCGTCTTTAGTTCCAATCCATAAGATACCCGATTCATCCTGATAAAGTCCGTTAATCGTAATTTGGGGAAACATGGAATTGAGTGATAAATGCTGGAAGTTTACCGTCTCGAATCCAGTGATGGATGAGACGCATGAAACCAGCATAAATATAATAGCGACTAGTCTGTTATGTTCAGGCATATATTAAAAGCGTTAATTAAGTTTCTATTGTTTCCAAAACTTCTTATATTTAGTTTTGGTATTAATCTTAGGGATTCATATAATGGGGGACTATTATTATATATCTTATATCTGATAGCAGGTTCGATAATCACAAATGTATCGTTATTTTTTGAGATAATGAAACAAAAAACGGTTTGTAATAGGGATATGAACAAAATTATGGAACCTTTGGAACTTTTTTATCCAATGCTGCTTCCCGTAATCTCCTACTTTTGCTCTTGCTATCGGGAGAAAACCTTTGCATGGATCTTTAAATTTTTAATATATCTCAAATTATAAGCAAAGAAAATATGAAAAATTATGTGGCGATATGTCTGCTCTCATTGATGGTATCAGGATGTGCGAAAACCTTGGAACCTTCTATGGAACGCATGGTCGATGATGCCCTGAACCGGGCGGTAGAACAATATAAGTATATGTACTCTGTCATGGATTCTATTCCGGAGATGTTACCCCGTTCGATAGATAAGAATGGCGCGCTTGAAACCTCGGATTCTTATTTCTGGACGAGTGGCTTTTATCCCGGGACTCTTTGGTATTTGTATGAATATACCGGAGATGAGCAGCTCAAGGAGATGGCTTCCAAGATGAGTGATAGAGTCGAGATCCAGAAGTATAATAAAGATAATCATGATGTCGGTTTTATGATAAACTGTTCTTTCGGAAATAAATACCGGCTATTGGGCGATACTTCCTGCCGGGATATAATCACTACTACAGCCCGGTCATTATCTACGCGTTACCGTTCTGCTGTAGGATGCACACGTTCATGGAGTCATCCGGGCACTTTGCATTGGCAGTTTCCTGTAATCATTGACAATATGATGAACCTTGAATTACTTTGTCGGGCAACGGAGTTCTCTGGTGATAAACGTTTCTATGATATGGCAATTTCTCATGCTGATAAAACAATGGAGAATCATTTCAGACCGGATTATAGTTGTTATCACGTGGTGAATTATGATACAATTAGCGGCCATGCACTTCAGAAATGTACATGGCAAGGGTATAGTGACGAATCGGTATGGAGCAGGGGACAGTCTTGGGCATTGTATGGATATACTATGATGTATCGGGAAACGAAACAACCACGTTATCTGGAACAGGCAAAGCATATTGCCAGCTTCCTTCTTAATCATCCGAAGATGCCTCAGGATAAGATTCCTTATTGGGACTTTGACGATCCAAAAGTTCCGGATGCCTTGAGAGATGCTTCAGCTGCTGCCATTATGGCTTCTGCTTTACTGGAATTGTCGGGTTATGTAGACAAGGTAACCGGACAAGGATATATCACTGTTGCCGAAACACAGCTTAGAACATTGGCTTCGGATGAGTATCTGGCAAAGCCGGGAGAAAACTGCAATTTCATACTTAAACACAGCGTAGGCTTTTTACCACAGAATAGCGAAGTGGATGTCCCCCTGACTTATGCAGATTATTATTTTGTAGAAGCATTAATGAGGTATAGAGCTATGCACTTGAAAGAATAGAGTTACTAACTAAAATCATTACTATATGAAAAACAAGTTGATGAAGGTATCGTTGTTACTGTTTTTGATGGCTCTCATCGCAGGCAAGTCACTTTCTCAAAACCAACCGGTTAGAATTAAAGCGGAACATCCCCGCCTGATTCTGTCGAGTACGGACATTGAGTTGATGCGGGGAAATGCTCTTTCGGGCATTGAGCCTTGGAAAACAGCTTGGAAAAAACTGGAAAGTGAGATAGACGGTTATGCAGATGAGAAATGGAAACCGAATGTATATCGGGGAGATGCCAGTATGTCTTTCTATAAAGCCGCCATACGTGACGGGTCGGCTGCAAGAGATTTGGCAATAGGCTATCAGATCACTAAAGATAAACGTTATGCGCACAAAGCCATTGAAATAATCAATGAATGGTCTTCTCCTAAAAATGCTCCGGGCACTTATTTCGATCCGGATAAATTCTATCCTAATACCGGTATGTTGGTTTCACGTGGCGTATTTGCATTCCTTTATGCCTATGATTTGCTTTGCGCGGATAACTTGATAGGAAAAAGTAAGCAGAAACAATTTGAGGCATGGCTCCGGATATTGCTTCCTCATATAGAAGAAGGCGTGAAACGCTGGGTGGAGAATGACTACTTTGGAAAACAATATTTTCAGAATCATATAGTTGCAGAAGTTGTGGGGTTGATGTCTATTGGCATTATTTTACGTGATAATGAGTTGGTGAATTATGTATATGACGGAGAAACAAATCCACATAATATAAAGAAGGTAATTGAGGGTATCATTTTGATGAAAGGACAACCGCCTTACTGTGGTGAGCCCGGCTCATGGTCAACACAGGATGGAGAGATTATGGATCGTTACAGACATTTTGCATTGACTCATTACGGACAGACTACAAAGCCGAACAGAGCTTTACAGTATGCGGGATTGTCGACTAATTTGCTAATGATAGCAGCAGAGATGGGACGTTTGAACGGTCTGGATCTTCATCATTATGTAGCTCCTACCGGTGAGAGTATTAAATTACCTTTGCTCTTCTATGCTGATTTTTATATCACTAAAGATGCTTCTATTAAGGGAGGATTTTATACAGGTGAAGACTCTTGGATTAACTACAACGATCAATCAGTATTTACATTGTGGGAGGTAGGGCATGTCCGTTATCCGGAGGAGAAAATCTTTAATGAGGTTTTGCATACCAATGATCGTACAGCTCATAACCTGCATTTGTTAGGTCCGGTGATTCTGACTCACGGACGCTGTATTGAATAAAATAATCTTTAATAATTAATATCTATGAAACAGAGAAACATCAGTAAAGGAATATATTCATTATATGTGATTATGTTCATGCTCATGATCCCGATAGGAGATCTGTGGGCGCAAGATCCGTTAAACATAAGCGGTAAAGTCGTAGATGTGAACAATGAGCCCCTGATTGGAGCTACCGTTCAGGTAAAAGGGAAGCAAACAGGGACCATTACTAATATAGAGGGGCGGTTTTCTGTCAAGGTTCAGGCAAAAGATATACTTGTCATCTCTTATATGGGATATACTTCTCAGGAAATGATTGCATCAAAGGCTAATGGAGCGACTATCACTTTGGTTGAGGATGGGAAAACATTGGAAGAAGTGGTGGTAGTAGGATACGCTACCCAGAAAAAAGTGAATTTGACAGGCTCGGTATCTACGGTGAACCTGACTGAACAGGCTGAAAGCCGCCCGATGACCAGTCTTTCAACCGGATTGGCAGGATTAAGTTCGGGACTGTATGTCAATCAGGGATCAGCCCGTCCTAATAACGATGGAGCTACCTTGCTTATCAGGGGACAGGGAACTCTGAATAATTCTTCACCATTGATTATTATTGATGGAGCAGAAGGAAATATAAATGAGGTTAACCCACAGGATGTAGAATCTGTTTCTGTACTGAAAGATGCGTCATCTTCTGCTATCTATGGTTCAAGAGCCGCCAATGGGGTTATCTTGATAACGACCAAGAAAGGCTCGGAAGGCAAAGCGTCGATTTCCTATAATGGGTATGTTTCTTTCCAGAAACCTTCGAATACAATTGAAACTGTATACAACTATGCCGATTATATGGAGTACTATAACGAAGCGGCTTATAATGTTGACCCGACAGCAATGCCGGTATATTCGGAACGGAAAATAGCGGAATGGAGAGTTCACCCCAATGAACCTTACTTGTATCCGAATACAAAGTGGGAGGATGAAGTTTTTTCAACAGGGGTGTCTACTAATCATAATTTATCATTCTCTGTCGGAAACCAAAAACTGAAAGCATTTGGATCTGTAGCTTATCTGAACAATCCGGGTATTGTGGAGAATTCGGCTTATGAAAGATTTACCGCCCGTTTGAATGTGAATGCCGAACTAAAGCCTTGGATTACAATGGGAATGAATATTAGCGGTCTGAAATCAAATGCCGAGATGGGTTCCAAATACATGAGTTCGCTTTTTAGTAACATCTCCAGCCCCGGTATTGTTTACCGGCATCCGGATGGCAGGTATGGATCTGCCGAGAATCTGGAAGAGAATCAGCAAGTGCAAAGTCCTCTCTATCATCTGAATATGTATCAAGGAGATATTGAAGTTAATAACTTCACTTCCCGCTTTTGGACGAATATAAAGGTTTTCAAAGGTTTAAATATAGAAGCATCTTACACGTATCGCCGTAATAATTCGCAAGAGGAAGAGACTCCGGTTTATGCTGACCGTTGGAGTTTTCAATCTAACACAATAACCCAGATGGCAGCTGGTAGAACGTTTGTAAGGAATAAGAATTGGACTAATACGCATCACGTAGCTGATGTGGTAGCTCGTTATCAGAAGACATTTTTTGATAAGTTGGATGTAGGTATATTGGTGGGAGCTAGTCAGGAAAAGGATAATGTAAAATGGTTTGAGGCGAAGAGATATGATCTTCTTGCAGATAATTTGTCTGTTATTAATGGTGCTACCGGAGATTCTGAAACAAGTGGGGCTGCAACAGACTGGGTGATGCGTTCTTATTTCGGACGAATAAACCTGTCATGGGCGGACAAATATCTGTTTGAAGGGAATATTCGCCGGGACGGTTCTTCCCGCTTCCATAAGGATCATCGATGGGGGACGTTCCCTTCTTTCTCCTTGGGATGGCGTATGTCGGAAGAGAACTTTATGAAGTCAATTAAATGGCTGGATATGTTGAAGTTGAGGCTCTCATGGGGTGCATTGGGTAATAATGTGGTAGATAATTATGAATACCAGTCTGTGTACAATAAAGATAATTATGTTTTAGGAAACTCTGTTGTGCCGGGATTGGCACAGATACAGCTGGCTAATGCAATGGTTTCATGGGAAACGACCTATGTCACCAATATCGGACTAGACTTCAGTCTTTTTGGTTCAAAGCTGGATGGAACAATAGAACTTTTTAATAAAGATACGCATGATATTCTTATCGATTTACCAGCACCATTGCTTGTTGGTAATGCGTCTATCCCTACTCAAAATGCAGCAAGAGTGCGGAATAGAGGTGTGGAAATGAATCTGAAGTGGAATCATAGGATTGGTAAAGTAAACTATTTTGTGGGTGGTAATTTTACTTTCATAGACAATGAAGTAACCCGGTTTAAAGGAGAGGAAAGGTCGATTTCGGGGACGAACATGATTCAAGAAGGCTATCCTATCAATATTCAATATGTATTGGCGGTAGACCGGATTCTTCAAACGGACGAAGACATGTTGTTTGTTGAAAAGATGATTAAAGACGCACCGCTCGATCCTACCACCGGACAACGTGTTAACCCATTTGCTTCTTATGGAACTCCGAAGAAAGGTGATTTCTTATATAAAGATTTGAATGGTGACGGTGTCATCGACGATAATGATAAATATGCAGTAGGGCATGGACTTGCTCCCCGTTTGACGTATGGCTTCTCATTAGGGGCAGAATGGAATGGGTTCGACTTCTCTTGTTTGTTCCAGGGAAATGCTGGTTTGCAAGTATATTGGCAGGATAAATTTTATATGGGATATATTAATTATGGAGATGTAATCAACAAAGAAATAGCCGAAGGTGCCTGGCGGGAAGGGCGTACAAATGCTACTTATCCCAGATTGCTGACCGGTTTGAATACGTTAAATGCTCAACCGAGTGATTTTTGGGTTCAGAATAAGTCATATTTACGATTAAAGAACGTTCAGATAGGATACAAGATTCCTAAGAAACTTCTTCAAAAGCTGGATATATCCCAACTTCGACTATACACAAGTTTGGAGAATATGTTAACCTTTACTTCCTATAAAGGGATTGATCCGGAGATAAGTGGTACAACTTATCCGACGATGAAGCAGATAACGGTAGGTGTAAATGTAGTCTTTTAAAAAATACGATTATGAAAACAGTCAATTATATTATGGTAGCGGTTGTAGTGACACTGGGATTCAGCGGTTGTTATGATCTGGATGTGGCTCCGTATGATAAGGTCGCTCAAAATAACTATTGGAAAACGGAAGCCGATGCCAAATCGGGAGTTATGGGGGTATATGCCCAACTGAAAGATTACGGTGCTTATGGTTATATGCCTCTTTTCGACACTTACTCGGATATAGGTCACGGACCGGGTGGACCTGTTGAACAGGGTACATATAACGGTGCATATGATTTCCTGGTGCAAAACTGGCAAGACACTTATGATGGTGTGCAGCGTGCCAATACCGTTATTAAGAATGTATCAAGCATGTCAATTGACGATCAGGTGAAAAATAATGTCTTGGGAGAAGCTCATTTTCTGCGGGCTTTGTATTATTTTCATTTAGCTGATTTTTTTGGCGGAGTGCCTATCTATGATGAGAGTTGGGAAGTTTCCGAATCTTTCAATGAAATGTTATTGCCTCGTAATTCAAGAGAGGAGGTTTGGAATTTCATTATTAAAGATCTGACTTTTGCAATTGCAAACCTTCCTCTCAAATGGGCGGTATCCGATTATGGAAGGGCGACAAAGGGAGCGGCTTATGCATTACGTGGAAAGGCGCATCTGTATACAAAGAATTGGTCTGAAGCGATTGCTGATTTTGAGGAAATTGTATATAACAAAACTAATCAGTATGGTTATCAATTGTATCCCGATTATCTGACTTTGTTCACTTCGGCAGGACCGGTTCCTAATGATAATGAAACGGTATTTGCCATTCAAAATAAGGGTACTACTGACAATTTGTATGGTATGCCGCTTTGTACTTTGTATGGAACACGCGGCTCTTATGGTGGTGGCCGTGCTACTTGTATGCCGTCGGTAACTTTAGCGGATATGTATGAAGAGAAGGATGGACAGAAGTTTAACTGGAATAATTATATTCCCGGATATAATGAAAGTGATGCTGTGAAGAAAAAAGCGTTTCAGGCAACCTTGAATTCGACCAAACAGAAATTGGAAGCAATCCCTGATACCACTTTATTAGGTGAGATTTACAGAGGGAGAGATCCGAGAATGATGCAATCATTGATTGTTCCTTACTCTTATTATAATGGCTATATAGTGGGAACAGGGGCTAAAAAGCAATTGTATGCGATTGCGGCAGGTACTACGGTGGCCAATGGTTTTATTCAGAATGACAGAGGATGGAATGTGTATTTCTACCGGAAGTTTGTTCCGATTGAAGATATGGGTGGTGCCATCACCAATCGTAATCACACTCCTATCAACTTCCCTATCATTCGTTTTGCAGATGTGTTATTGATGCTGGCTGAAGCTTATAATGAAGATAACCAATTGGACAAGGCTGTCGCTGAACTGAATAAGGTAAGAAAAAGACAGTCAACGAGTATGCCGGCATTAAATAGTGGACCGGTCTGGTTACAGGTTTCAGATAAAGAGGATATGTTCGAACGTATTATGCACGAGCGGGCTGTGGAACTTGTTGGTGAAGGACACCGTTTTAGTGATTTAAGACGTTGGGGGGTGGCTGTGCAATATCTGAATAATCGTCAGGAGAAAGACTTTACCGGAGAGATTCGCTTTACCCGTAAGTTTACGGAAAGAGATTATCTATGGCCGATCCCAAGTGAAGAAATTCAGCGGAATCCGGCTCTGAAACCTAATAATCCGGGATGGTAACTTGTCTGTTTTTTGTATGTACTTAGTAAACAAATGGAGGTGAACAATGAAAAGAGAAGCTTTTAAAATGTATCTGAAACCCGGTTTTGAAAAAGAATATCAAAAGCGGCATAGCGAAATATGGCCTGAATTGGTAAAGCTTTTGAAAGCGAACGGAGTGTCCGATTATTCTATATTCTGGGATAAGGAAACGAATGTGTTGTATGCTGTGCAGAAGAATGATGGTGCAGGCTCGCAAGATATGGGCGATAATGAAATCGTGAAAAAATGGTGGGACTATATGGCAGATATCATGGCAGTTAATCCGGATAATTCACCTGTCAGTATTCCATTGGAAGAAGTTTTTTATATGGAATAAGAACATTAACTATTAAACGAAATTAATATGAAATTAGAATATAAACATTCGATCATCCTGACTTTGCTGTTGTTAGCACAGATGCTTATGGCGTGTAATGATAATGCGAAGAATACGGAAATAGCTTTAGTTTCAGATGATGCTGTTAATATTGGATATGGTGGCGGGGAAGAACTGATTAAGTTCATTTGCTACGATAACTGGACAATTTCATCAGATGTGTCGTGGATAACATTTGGGGGGCCGACAGAGGGTAGCGGCAATGCAATCATAAAGATTCATATAGAGAAAAATACATCTGGAGGGGATCGTACAGGAAAGCTCTCTATTACTTGTGGAGGTAACATAAAGATAATAGAGATCAGGCAATCTGTAAAAACGATTGATATAGAATATAAACACCCTTCTATCCTTTATACCAAAGAGGAATTGTTGAATATAAAACAAATGGTTGAAGGCAACAGTTCGGCAAGTATAACAACGACTTACAACAATCTGATGAAGCGCTGTAATAATGCACTGACTTATACGGCGGCTCCTTATACGGGACAAGATCCTACAAAGTTTATTGAAGAGAGTTATGTTCCCGGATCAAACTCCCGCGATCTGGCTTTGGCATACTGGTTTACAGGAGATAAAAAATATGCCCGGAAATCAATTGAAATAATAGAGGTTTGGGCGAAAGCGTGTAAAGACATTAGTTATGTGGCTGATGCGGGTAGTGCGATGTATCTTACCAGAGGTATGTATCCAATGGTTTGTGCTTATGACATGCTGATTTCGGAGAATATCATGAGTGATGAGACAAAGAAGAATATAACAGATTGGTTTCAGGTGTTATATAGGGAAGGGATGATTAGTATCAATTTGTGGGAAGATAACGATTACTTTAATAAGCAATATTATCAGAATCATCTTGTAGCCCATTCAATGGGAATACTGATGCTTGGACTGGCTACAGATAATGATGAATTGGTTCAGTTTGCTATCGATTCTCCTGCAAATCCAAGGGATGTAAAAGAGTTGTTAAGCGGCTGTATATTGATGGATGGCGATACTCCGTGTTCAAGAGAAAAAGCTGGTTCGGCTCCTCCTGTGAAGGGAGAAATTTATGACCGTTACCGTCACGACACAGGACCATTAAAAGGATTACAATATACGCATCTCACACTCACATTATTGTCTACAACTGCTCGTATGTGTTATAATAATGGGTTGGATTTGTTTGCATATACAGCTCCGACCGGAGAGAATTTACGTTACTGTTTTGAGTATTACAGTGATTTCTACCGGTCTATGGATTCATGTATAAAGTCAGGATATTATTGTGGTGAAACGGAACGTATGACAAAAGCCGGTGATAATCCGGGTATGTATGAAATGGGGTTGCGATATTATCCGGATAGTGAACCCATCAGGCAATTGATAAATTCGGGTACATTCAACAGAGAGTCGTCATATATGGACTTATTGGGATATACCCGGCTTCTTTCAGCAGAAATTAACGAATAATTCAAAAGTGATAGATTATGAGAAAATATATTTCAGACCATTGGATAAAGTCATTTATGATAATGATAGGTATCGGGCTGTTCGGAGTGTCTGCCGGAGTTTTGCAATCATGTGACGATGATGATGAAATACAGAACAAACCGACTCTTTATATCGTAACGGAAGATATTGAAGCTCTTAGTACTTATGGGGGAACTATACCGGTAGAATTCCTTTGTAACTTGGACTGGCAGGTATCAACAGATGCCACTTGGATCACTTTGGACACTAAGGCGGGCAGTCAGAGTGCTACCATAAATGCAAAGGTTACTAAAAATGATGAGGGGGCGGATAGAATTGGTGTGATTAAGATAGTGGCTGGTGAGTTGGAAAAAAGATTGAATATCCATCAGAAATACAGAGATACTTCTACGCCACAGTTAAACATCACTACCAAAAGTCCTATCAAACTGGATTTTGAGGGTGGAAGGAACTCAATATCTTTCGTTTGTAATGTCGATTGGGAGGCTTCAACCGATGTAGAGTGGATTAGTTTTACCAGTGAAACTTCGGGCTTGGAGGATGGAACCTTGAATTTTGTAGTGGAAAAGAATGGGGATGATGTGATCCGGGAAGGAAAGGTTACTATTACTGCTCAGGGTATCACTAAAAGTGTAGATATTGTTCAGCAAACTGAAGCAATGGGGGGAGTGAACTTATTGGATACTCCTGAAGAAGATTACAGCTTTGAGAGAATTACTACCAACAAATATTGGCCGGCTCTTGGAGAATGGGGCGGATCGGACAGTCAGGGGATTGGTAAATTTGGAGCAAGTGCCACTGCCGTCCGGGTTGCTGCAAACTCGCCTATACCTCACACCGGATCATCTTATTTATTTGTACGTATGCGTGAAAACGAAACGGGCAGTTCTTTAGACTGGTTATGGAGAAAGGTGAAAGGATTAACTCCGGGTAAGTCTTATACATTCTCTTTCTGGTTTAAGACTCCTTCAGCGGCGGAAATGCCTCAAACCGGAAATATCAGGCTTGGTGCGGTGATCAATGAAACAGACATACCGACATTATCTAATCCATTGGCTCCGGAAGTTACTTTTGGATTTGTTGCGGCTTCCGATGGAGTTTTAAGCAGTTCTGATGAGCATAAGAAAGTTTCTTATACTTTCACTATGCCTGCCGATAAGACAGATGTATATATTGTTTGGAGAAGAAATGGACATCAACAGCCGTTCCTTGACGATATGAGTTTGGTAATGAATTAACGGATATGAACGAATCTTGGCCCAGGATACAATTTTAATGTAGACCTGGGCTAAACTTTATATGAACAATATGAAAAAGCTTCTAAGTATTTTGATTTTATGCTTCTGTTTTTCATCTTTTATACAGGGAAAGGTTAAATTACCTGCTATGATGGGAGATCACATGATACTCCAGCAAAATAGTAGTGTTAAGCTGTGGGGATGGGCAGATAATAAGAAAGTTACTGTTACTACCTCCTGGAATAATCAGACTTATCAGGTATTAACGGATAAGAACGGAGCTTGGTTGGTAAAGGTGGATACTCCTGGGGCAAGTTATACTCCTTATTCCATCACAATTAGTGATGGAGAGGATGTTATCCTTTCAGACATATTGATAGGGGAGGTTTGGATTTGTTCCGGTCAATCTAATATGGATATGCGTATGATGGGAAATACGGGACAACCTATTGATCGTTCATTGGAGACGATTCTGCATGCAGGTAATTATCGTAACCGTATCCGCTTCATTGCTGTTTCGAGAACGAAAGATGCACAGCAACGGATTGATTTTGAAGGGAGAAAATGGGAGGTATCGGCACCGGAAGCGGTCATGACTTGTAGTGCGGTTGCTTATTTCTTTGCAAAACAAGTCACAGAAGTGCTCGATATTCCGGTAGGGCTGGTCATTAGTAGCTGGGGAGGTTCACGGATAGAATCATGGATGAATGAGAAAACATTAGCTTCTATTGATGGAGTAGATATAGAGGCTGCCAGAAGTTCGAAATTAAAAATGCATCATCGCTTGGGGTGTATGTACGATACAATGTTGTGGCCTGTGAGGAACTTTACCGCACGTGGTTTCCTTTGGTATCAAGGAGAGTCGAATATCTTTAACTATTACTGTTATGCTCCTATGATGACTGCTATGGTTCAGTTATGGAGAGAGGTTTGGGAAGCACCGAATATGCCTTTTTATTATGTTCAGATTGCTCCTCATAAGTATAAAGATAGTCAGGATACGGATGCGGCTTTATTAAGAGAAGCGCAGATAAAAGCTCTTGAAATAATACCCAACTCCGGCATGGTTTCTACTGCCGACATTGGTGATGAGTTTTGTATTCATCCTCCTCAAAAAGATGTAGTAGGACTTCGTTTGGCTACTCTGGCTTTAACTAAGACATATAACATTTGTGGACTTCCATCTACCGGGCCAACGATGACGAAAGTCAATTACTCAGAAGGTAAGGCAATTGTCACTTTTGATAATGCTTCTGCCGGATTGACACCAGCATTCTGTAACCTGAAAGGATTTGAGATTGCAGGGGCTGATAAGAAATTTTATCCGGCTCAAGCACAAATTATAGACCGTACACCCACAGTGAGAGTTTGGAGTGAACAAGTAGAACAACCGATAGCTGTGCGGTATGCTTTTCGTAACTATGTAGGAAATATTTCATTGCGTAATACTTTTGGATTAGCTGCATTCCCTTTTCGAACGGATGCGTGGGATGATGTGAAATAAACAAGATGTTTTATTCAGGATAATTGATCATACTTTCTTTATAATAATCTCATAATAAATTAAGTATGATATTATCCTGAATATAATCATTATATAGTTCTTTGTTCTTTATTAAACCTTAATATTGCATTTACTACTCGGAAATTAAGTTGGAACCCATGTTGAATAAGATGAGCATCTCAAAATATATATCATTAGAAGTGGTGTCAGCGAGCGATAGCAATGGTGATTCAGATTCAGATAGTGGTGGGAATCCGGGTGGCAATAGCGGAAGGGAAGCTCCTGATCCGGCAGCTTAATTGAAAGAGTGGATGTTGTGTTACAACAAAACATAGGGTATTTTACCGAGGATACCCTATGTTTTTGTTGTTGAAAATGGAAGCTAGTTTATTTGTATAAATGATATAATAGTACTATTATTAGATTCATTGATTGTATTCTCACTAAATATGCCTTTATCAATTTTTGCAGCAACCAATTCACCAGTAGAAAGTTTTCGAGCTCTAAAATGTACTATATCATCAGATTGCACATATATCTTCGAGTATATTATGTTTGGATAATCATAAAAAATGTAATTCCCGGCTCCATTAAATATCATTTCTTTTGTTCCATTTGTTAGATTAAGGCGGAAAATATCACCATCTTTTTCCCAATAAAGATAATTTTCAGTACAATGTATATCATAAATTGTATAAGAATTAACCGCACAAGTATAATCAATAATATTGTTTGGACTTTTTATTACTAATACTTTCTCTTTATTGAATGCAACAGTCATATTATCTTTTCTTAGTATTGAAAAATAAATATCATTCGGTGTATTGGGGTCGTATATAATATTATGGGTTATGACTTGAGTTTCAGGGTTAATTAATGTTTGTTTAAGTTTTCCATCTTCAAAATAAAGTAAACCGCCATTTTCATATTTCTTTAAAGTAAATCCTGAAGGCATATTATCTCTATCGCCAATAACTTTTGTTCCATCAGATAAGATGCATAGTAAGTGGTCAGTACTTTCCACTCGACAATATACAGTTCCGTTATAATCTACATCATATTGATTGACAATATAGTTATCCGATATTCTGTTTGCTATAATTTTGTTATTGATATTACCTTGAATTTTATAAATGGGACGATTGTTGTTTTCATTGATTGTTGCATATATGTATTGGAATTTGTCATAGGGAGGAATATAATACTCATGATCATATTGTCCCCAAAATGATTCTGGAATTTCAAATACTGCTCCATCGGTCTTTCTTATATAGTATTCGTATTGACCTTCTGATGTTTCGAAGTTGAAAGCGATTAAATTATCATTAGCAGGAAATATTTTGCTGTTGAAAAACTCAATGTTATTTCCGTTTTCATCTTGTACTTTAATTTTTGAGCTTGTTCCATCTGCAAGTATTTTATATAAAGCATATGAACTGTTTGTTCCTAAATCTCTAGTTTGTATTATGCTAATATTGTTAACTGTAGTATATAAAGCTTTAGCACCTGATATGTCTAAATGTGTGACTTTCCCTATAGTTATAGTTGGGTTGATTGATTCACTTTTTTCTTTTTCACAACCATATAAAATAGTGATAATTAATGTTGCTAATAAAATTCTTTTCATATCTTTTTGTGTTGAGTTTTTGACAAATGTAATTCAAAAAAGATTAGATTGTTAGGTTTTATAGATATTTCTCATTTTTAATCTAAAAATCAACTAAAGGCTGATACAATGAAGGATTGACTTGCCTATGTTTTAAGATGATTTCTTTGCTGTTTTGCCTATGTTCTTAAAATAAAAGGTGCTGATATGCGTATCTAAACTGGAAATCCTTCCGTCCTCGGAGGGATTTCTTTTTAATTATACGTGTCTGTAAATTTGTCCGCGGATTTTATTTATCAGATATAACTTATTAGTTGCCAAGTATTAATATCTGAATTTTTCTTTCGTTTTATATGGATAATGTGTATATTCGCACAAAACTCATATCAAAAATGTGTAAATTATCACATTTCTGATATTAAAAATGTGATTTGTTATGTTTGAAAGAGATATTATCAGGCAATTGTCGGCATGGAAAATGGACGTGAATAGGAAGCCACTTGTTATTCATGGGGCTCGTCAAGTAGGAAAGACATGGGCTTTGAAGTATTTCGGGAAGGTATATTTTGAGGATGTCGCCTATTTTAGTTTGGATAAAGATGAAAGCGGGCTTTGCGATATCTTTAAAACGACTAAAGATCCTAGGCGGATTATTCAGCAATTGTCTTTCTTGCATGGGAAGAAAATCAATCCTCAAACGACTTTACTCATATTGGATGAGATTCAGGAGTGTAATGAAGCACTAAACGCACTGAAATATTTTTGTGAGGAAGCTCCCGAATATGCGGTAGCTTGCGCAGGTTCTTTATTAGGTATTTATTTGAATCATATTGGCAATTCCTTTCCGGTGGGAAAGGTGAATCATTTGTCTATGTATCCGCTTACTTTTACGGAATTTCTGAAGACAAAAGACCCGAATATGTATGAGTATCTGTGTTTTATTAAAGAAATAGCTCCTCTTCCTCAAATATTTTTCGATAAGTTGCGTGAATCATTTGTTGCCTATTCCATTTGTGGCGGTATGCCCGAACCTGCTACTCTAATGATTGACTTCAATGATATGGAAAAGGTGGATTCGGCACTTCGGGATATCTTGAATGACTATGCATTGGATTTTGTAAAACATACTACGTCGGCATTGGCTCCCCGCATTAATTATGTATGGAATTCCTTGCCTTCACAATTGGCGAAGGAAAATCGTAAGTTTGTTTATCAGTTGGTGCGTCCCGGCGCCCGTGCTCGTGAGTATGAAGATGCTATTTTGTGGCTGGAGCAGGCAGGACTTATCAATAAGGTCGTATTGAGCAAGTCACCCAAATTACCATTGAAAGCGTATGATGATTTGAGTACATTTAAACTTTACGCATTAGATGTAGGACTGTTGAGGCAGTTGTCGGAGCTGGACGCAAGTGTTTTGCTTCTGTCTACTCCCGGCTATATGGAATATAAGGGAGCTTTGGCAGAGAATTATGTGTTGCAGAGTCTTACGGCACAGTTCCAGGCATCTTTTCGGTATTGGACTTCCGGCAATAAGGCTGAAGTAGATTTTCTGCTTCAATACGACAATCATATTTATCCGATAGAAGTGAAAGCAGACCAGAATGTAACAGGTAAAAGTCTGATTCAGTATGAGAAGCTTTTCCAACCCGTTTACCGGATTCGGTATTCAATGCTGAATTTGAAACAAGATGGTAATTTGATTAATATCCCCCTGTTTTTGGCAGATAAGACAAAAGAGCTATTGAAGGATAAAAGTTAAAAGAGTCTTCTGAAGGAATTAGTAACCTTCTTAAAAAACGATGATTCTTAAAAAAGGAATATTTAATCATTGGAAGAAGGACGTGAATTACAGTTTGGTAAAGAAAAGTAGGAAAATGTCCTGCATTTGTAATTACACGATTCTCCCTTTCTGCTGTTTCGAAAATATGCCTATCAAGCTGCGATAGATTTTTATGTATTTTTGTTATTTGGAGAACAGATGCCCGAATAACTAATCATTTTATTGTTTTTTCCTTTCCGATATATTATGGTAAACTAGAGATAAAAATGTTTCTTAATAGTCCATTTTTATCTTCTTCACCGAGGAGCGATAGCTTCCCCGGTGAGGAACAAGTCGATGCACACCGAGGAACACTTCGTTGGTTTTAAAGCAATGAGCGGTTTCTGAATAGAGAAAGATGCATATCCTGTTTGCTTTCATGCAATATTAGGCATCTTTTTGTATGCTCATGCATTTATTTATGCAGTTTATTTTCCGGTTCGTTATTTTCTAATTGGCCATTTCCTTGTATAATATTAAAAATAGAACATTGAAAGTATATATTATCAAGTGTATAATTATTTAAAAGACGCTTATTGATGGAAGGGCGTTCGGTGCTGAATGTTCGGCTAAAGACGGTGGGTGCTTATAATGTAGTATGGATGAAATGCAATTATATAAACAATATCAATAAGTGATTTTTCATTTTGAAGTGGCAGATTGAATAGCGTTTGTTCAAGTTGGAAGAACTTTCCTTTTTAATCAATAGTTAGTGCTTCAGGTAATACAACTTTCTTTTCTTAGTCTTTTTTGCTTATGTTTTTGGAATAAGGTCTTATCTTTGTTCCCGTCTGAAGAAAAGAACGAACTGTTTAGGCTGATAGTTAATATAATATTGAACCATTGAAAATAAATAAAGTCATGAAAAAGATTTGCCTTCTTCTCTTTTTGCTTTGTGCTTGCATTGCTCAAGCACAAAATGCTTATCGCACAAACAAAGATATATCTTATGTCTCTGGCTCCGAAACGGACACCTATCGTCTGGAACGTTGTAAACTGGATATTTATTACCCTGAAAACAAGAAGGATTTCTCAACTATTGTCTGGTTTCACGGTGGTGGTATGGAAGGCGGAAATAAATTTGTCCCAAAAGAATTGAGAGAACAAGGGTTTGCAGTAGTGACGGTGAATTACCGTTTGAGTCCGAAAGCAAAGAATCCGGCTTACATCGAAGATGCGGCAGAAGCTGTGGCATGGGTTTTCAAGAATATTGAAAAGTATGGTGGTCGTAAGGATCACATTTTTGTTTCCGGTCATTCTGCGGGAGGCTATCTTTCGTTGATTCTGGCAATGGATAAAAAGTACATGGCAGCATACGGAGCAAATGCCGATAGTGTAGCTGCTTATCTTCCGGTGAGTGGTCAGACGGTGACACATTTCACTATTCGCAAGGAACGAGGTTTGCCTGACGGTATTCCGGTGGTTGATGAGTATGCTCCGGTAAATAAGGCCCGCAAGGAAACTGCTCCTCTCGTGTTGATTACGGGGGACAAGCATCTGGAGATGGCGGCAAGATATGAAGAAAATGCGCTGCTGGAAGCTGTCTTGAAAAGTATAGGTAACAAGAAGGTGACTTTGTACGAAATGCAAGGATTCGATCATGGTCAGGTACTCGGTCCGGCATGTTATCTGATTGCAGATTATGTGAAGAGATTCAAATAATATAGTTATAAATAAGAATAGATTGGAAGATGAAAACACGCAGTGATGCTTTTCAGTTTGAGAAAGAATTGGATTGGGAGAAACCGGCTCCGGGAATCCGTCGCCAGATAATGGGGTATGACGGGCAACTGATGATGGTGAAAGTGGAATTTGAGAAAGGTGCCGTCGGCTCTATGCACCAACATTATCATAGCCAGGCTACTTATGTTGCAAGCGGTAAGTTTGAATTGACCATTGGAGATCGGAAAGAAATTCTTTCTACAGGTGATGGTTATTATGTGGAACCTGACCAGCCTCATGGATGTGTTTGTCTGGAAGCAGGTGTATTGATTGATACATTCAGCCCCATGAGAGCTGATTTCTTAATATAATATTTGGCAGGAAGTCAGATATATGTGGTATGAATTTACCACATATATGGTATTTACCCTGA
The DNA here is from genome assembly GCF_027257075.1 of Bacteroides sp. LFL-34. Lineage (NCBI taxonomy): Bacteria > Pseudomonadati > Bacteroidota > Bacteroidia > Bacteroidales > Bacteroidaceae > Bacteroides > Bacteroides sp. LFL-34. The sequence goes on from NZ_JAPQKZ010000006.1 coordinate 137,679, forward strand.
ACAGAATCCGCACTATCTTTGTCATATATTAAAACAAGAGAAATTTAAAACAGATATATATGGAAAAGATAGCAAGAAAATTGACGGATTTGGTAGGTAATACTCCGTTATTGGAACTTAGTAACTATAATGTAAGTAACGACCTGAAAGCTCGTCTGATTGTAAAGATTGAATCTTTCAATCCGGCAGGAAGCGTGAAGGACCGTGTAGCATTGGCTATGATTGAGGATGCAGAAACGAAAGGAATTTTGCATCCCGGAGCAACTATCATTGAACCGACCAGCGGGAATACCGGCGTGGGATTGGCTTTTGTTTCGGCAGCTAAAGGCTATAAACTGATTCTGACGATGCCCGATACCATGAGCATCGAACGGCGTAATCTTCTGAAAGCTTTAGGTGCGGAATTAGTATTGACTCCTGGTGCAGATGGTATGAAAGGAGCCATTGTCAAAGCTGAAGAACTGAAGGCGGTCACTCCGGGAGCTGTCATTTTACAACAATTTGAGAATCCTGCTAACCCTGCCATGCATTTACGGACTACCGGTCTGGAAATATGGAGAGATACCGAGGGGAAAGTCGATATCTTTGTGGCCGGAGTAGGTACTGGCGGGACAGTTAGCGGTGTAGGGGAAGCGCTGAAGATGCGTGATCCGAGTATAAAGATTGTGGCAGTAGAACCTTCTGATTCTCCGGTACTATCGGGAGGTAAACCAGGTCCGCATAAGATTCAGGGAATCGGTGCAGGGTTTATTCCTAAGACGTACAAGGCTTCTGTCGTAGATGAAATTATTCAGGTGCAGAATGACGATGCCATTCGTACGAGTCGTGAATTGGCTAAACAGGAAGGTTTGTTGGTAGGCATATCTTCAGGAGCAGCCGTATATGCTGCTACGGAACTGGCGAAGCGACCGGAAAATGCCGGGAAAATGATTGTTGCATTATTACCTGATACAGGTGAACGTTATTTATCTACCATTTTGTATGCTTTTGAGGAATACCCTTTGTAATAATGCCGCTTTCCTTCAGATAAAAACAACCGCTCCTTTGGGCTCAAACGATTGTCTTTTTGTTGTAGACATACAGTCGTTTGGATCAAGAGGAGCGGTTGTTTAAATTTGGTTGAACAGCTGTTAGAGGCTGTTCAGCCGGTTAGATGATAATTTGAATTCACCACAAAGTAACGCAGTGTCTCATGGAGTTATTGTCGGGAGTGTATACATTAATAATGCGCATTTACTTATAAATGCCTACTTATAAGTAATAGTCACTACTTGATTTCCGCATTGCATACGGAAATCCCCTTGTTCCAGTACCCATTGCCCGTCAGAATTGACAAAAGCCAAGTCGCTGCCTTTGATGGATAGAGTGACAGTTTGGGTTTCGCCCGGTTGTAGTTCCACCTTTTTGAAGGCTCGTAACCGGCGGTTTTCGGGAGTAAGCGAAGCCACAAGATCACTGCTAAATAGCATGACAACTTCTTTTCCGGCATATTTACCGGTATTGGTTACATCTATGGAAAAGTGCAAATCATCTCCTGTGGTAAACGAAGATTTGTCCGTTTGGAAATTGCTGTATTCGAAAGTGGTGTAGCTCAATCCGTATCCGAAAGGCCATTGAACGGAGACTACCGCATTGTAGTCGTAAGCTCCTTCCATTTTGTCCATCTCTTCACTCACCCGATAATCGTAGGTAGTCAGTGCTGCTTCGTGTCGCGGATATGTGTAAGGCATCTTGGCACTGGGGTTCACGTCTCCTGCCAGAATGTTCGCTAATGCATCGCCACCATAGTTTCCGGGTAATAGAATGTCAATAACAGCATCAGCCAATGGCTCCAACTCGTTGATAATGCGGGGACGACCCTCATTGAGTATCAGGATGATCGGTTTTCCTGTAGCGGCAAGTGCCTTTACCAGTTTGCTTTGGTTGGCGGAGATGGCAAGTTCGGAAAGATTACCGGGTGTTTCGCAATATGAATTTTCACCGATGCAGGCGATAATAATATCCACGTTGCGGGCGGCGGCCACAGCTTTCTCAATTTCCGGTTCATTTTCTTCCATGTAAGCACCTTCGGGTTTGTAGGTTACGCCCTGTTCCAGACGGACATGATCGGCTCCGAATTTGTTGCAGATTGCTTCGTAAATGGTGTTATATTTATCGGCAAATCTGTCGGTCAGATGTCCTTGCCACGAATAGCTCCAACCGCCGTTCAAGCAACGCATAGAGTTGGCGTTCGGACCGGTTACCAGTAGCTTTTTCCCTTGAGGAAGCGGAAGAATATTATCTTTATTTTTTAGCAATACTTCCGATTCTTCGGCTGCATGAAGTGCGATAAGTGCATGCTCCTTGCTGCCGAAGAGAGGATAATCTTTCAATAAAGTGTTCGGATGATCGAACAGACCCAGACGGAATTTAAGTCTAAGCACCCGGCGGACGGCATCGTCAATACGGCTCATGGGCACTTTCTTCTCTTGCACTAACTCTTTTAGTAGTGTACAATAATTGAGATCATACGGTTCCATAGCCATGTCTATACCTGCATTGATTGCCATTTCGATGGCTTCTTTTTTGTCCGCCGCCACATGTTCGCGGGTATAAAGATTGTTGATGTCCGCCCAGTCGGTGATTAACATTCCGTCCCATCCTAAGTCTTCTTTCAGCCATTGTGTAAGGAGTTCGCGGTCGGCGTGCACAGGCTTTCCGTTGATGGAACCACTGTTGACCATTATAGTCAGTGCACCAGCTTCCACACAAGCCTTGAACGGTGCAAAACATTTCTCACGCAGTTCGGAAACCGATATATAAGCCGGTGTGCGGTCTTTACCGGTACGTGGCATGCTGTATCCCATGTAATGTTTCACGGAGGTGGCGATTCGGTCGGCGGGAATATGGTTAGGATCATCTCCTTGGAAGCCTCGAACAGCAGTGCTGCCCATAATGGCATTGACTAAACAGTCTTCTCCATAATTTTCCCATACACGTGGCCAACGGGGATCACGTGCCATATCGACGGTGGGGGAGTATGTCCAGGGACAATTGCTAGCCCTTGTTTCATAAGCCGTTACACGTGCCGCTTCGTAGGTCAAATCCGGATTGAAGGCAGCCCCCATATTGATATTTTGAGGAAAGAGCGTGCCGCCCAATGTATAGGTAGTACCATGATTCTGATCCAGACCGTAGATACATGGAATACCAATCTCCGCCATCGACAGTTCTTGTATTCGACCGATAATCTCGTTCCACTTTTCAGGGCTTTGTGCTACCGGGCCGGGAGCATTTAGAAACGAACCTACCTTGTATTCAGCAATCGCTTTGTGGAGTTTTGCCTCGTCCAATTGAAATTCACCATTTATCGTCTCTCCTAATACATCAATGGCAAGCTCGGTCATCTGCCCAATCTTGGCATCGAGGTCCATCTTTGATAGAAGCTCTTCCACTTGTTGTTCTATTTTTGCGTCTTCAGGAATGGCAGTGGGAACTGCCTGTTTGGAACAGGCAGTCATTGCGACAGATGCGGTCATTAATATAATATTTCTTAGTTTCATTATGATTTGTTTTTAAGTAGCATCGTTTATGTAATCTGTCATTCAGAGGACTTTAACCCGAAGAATGACAGATACTTATGGTATGAATGATTTTTAAACTTACTTAGGAACATTATTTCACGGTTACCAAATCTACATAATAGCCATGACCTACACAGATGAATCCGTTTTCGGCTTGAATCATATTCAGCATGTCTTGGGTCAGTGTCAGTGCGTATTCACCGTTTTCCGAGAAGTTTATCGGGTCTGTGAAGTACGACCAATTGCCGGTAGCAAGTCGCATCTGATGATATTCGGCAGTAGGTTCTATGGAGTAGACAACTTTTAGTGTTGATCCGGCTGTGATACCGGCAAATACATCCATTGGAATCAAACCAAAAGTTTTGTTGGGATCACCGTCCGGCTTATCCCACGAAACGTAATGGTGTCCCGACCAAAGTGTTATTTCGGTAGATACGGTCACAGTCTGTTCGGTAGTTGTAACATTGTCGTTTAAGAACTGCACAGCCTCTCCGCTACGAGTTTTGCCTGTCATCGTATAGCTTCCATCAGACAACTCCGGACAAGTCAGCGTAACTTCCGTAGAAGATTGATTGCTGAATTGAGACACCGTCTGTCCGCCGATAGTTAGAGAAGCGATATTTTCAAGATTGATACCGGAAATGGTCCAGTCCACGTTGGCAGTAGCCCGGTTAGCCCCCGAAATGACAAGGGAAGCATTGGTCACTTTCACCATGTCGGCTCCATATTCATTGCCGGCGGCATCTTGCAGAACGATACGGTAATCGCCTTCGCTTACGCCTGTCGGAACGATGTATTCCAGATAGTTCTCGTCTTCCGATTCAACATAAGTAGGATCGGTGATCGTGTTTCCTCCCAAGAGGATAGCTGTTACGTTTTGTAGATTACTGCCATATAAACGGGCAGTCTTACCGGGAGATACAATTCTCTCAAAGGCTACTTCTTTAGATTGAGGGTCATCAGCCAATGGGTTGACCACCACTAATCCTTCACGGGAAGTCTTCTTCCCTTTCACAGTTTCCACTTCTATTTTCAAATTATACGTACCGGCTTTCAGACTACGGTTGATTTCTTTGTCGGAGTCGGTACCCGATTCTACTTCCTGTCCATCAATGAACCAGGTTACTGTGGTGTAATCTTTCGGAGTCACGGTCAGCGCGATGGATAAGTTCGCATCCCGGCTGATGTTGGCGAATGTTGCCAATTGGCCGTTCGTCCTGTCAGGGAATACCGGAGCAAGGATATGCGGATCATCATTTTCCGTCACCGTAGCGAACGGTTCTTCCTCGGTGCATGCAGTAAATGTGGAGCCTACAGCGAGTAGGGCAAATAGTGCAATATATATCTTTTTCATAATGGATGATTGTTTAATAGTTAGTTTTCAGTATCCCACCACAGAAGGCTGTGCCAATTGTCTGTTCCTCCCATGCGCTCGATGGCTTCATTGTAGCTTTTCTTATTATAGGAAGATTCCAATACAGGATAGCAGAGACGTACCGGAATTTCCGTTCCACCGGTGAGGTATTGTCCGAACCCATATTCTGCCGGTGATTTCAACTTCGGATAACCGGAACGACGCACGTTTGCCCAACATTCGGCAGGATTGGTGAAGTGAAGAATCCAGGCCTGTGTATTGATAGCTTCAAGTTTCTGATTGTCCGTATGTCCGAACGTCCCTCTACCTTGAATGAATGCATCAAACTCTGCATCAGTAGTAGCCGTGCAACCGTAGTTGTCTGTCAGGAAATCCATAGCTGCACGCACTCCTTGCTTGTAAAGATCTTCTGCCAAAGCACTGCCAACGTTCCATTTTTTCACAGTAGCTTCTGCCATCAGGAACTTCACTTCTGCAGAGGTCATCACTACGCCCGGATTGTCGCTTTTTAGGAAATTATTGGCAAGTTTGGGTTCCACTTCACGAGCCATGGTTGCTGTAACAGAAGGGTTGTTAACGGCTAATTCCTTACAAATATCGCTGTCGTATCCTGTAGGCCATGGCTCCCACGAGTAGGAACCCGGGTCGCGCGGACTGAAATCAATCCCTTTTTCAATCATCTCCTGGGTGATGTCGACACGATTGTCGGGACTGGTGGCACTCATCAGCCCGTCATAATAACAACGGGAAATTTTGAATGTACGAGGATCACCGGAATTGTATAACTGATTAAAGAAAGTGGAACAGAGGTAACTTGGATTATTAGCGGGGTCGTTGCCGAACAATAACTGTGACAATGAATTTCCGCGATAATCAGAGTAAGCTTCTTGTCCGAAACTAAATGCGATTGTCATGTATTTGATGAGCGCATCGCTTGAGGCGTCCGTTATCACACCCCCATTGGCAGCTAAAGCATTTTCAAATTCCGTTTGTGCCTTTGTAGGATTGACATTGGAGATTCGCATGGCAAAACGTAGGCGAAGCGAGTTTGCCAGTTGTTGCCATTTAGTTACGTCACCGGCATAGATGAGGTCACCTGTCACTTTATCTTTGGTCGGATCGATTTTATTGATGGCATCTTCCAGCTCCAGAAAGAAAGCGTTGTAAATATCTTCCTGTTTGTCATACTTCGGATTGAACTTTCCTTCGAGGAATCCCAGGCCGGCTTCACTGAAAGGAGCGTCTCCGTAAGTGTCGGTGATGATAGACATAAGATAAACCCGATAAATGCGGAGCACAGAGTTGATGTTCACTTTCTCTGCATCTTCGGCTGTGCGATATTGAGCATCAATGATATTCTTCAGGGATTGAGTGTAGAACGATGTCCAGATACGGCTCATTTCATTATTGTCTAGCGTATGGCGTCCACCGTAGTTGGTGGTGTTCCAACATCCCATCAGTTGTTGGGTGAATGCATAATGGTAGTTACGGTAGATTTCCATCATACTAAGGTCTCCGTACGTTTGCAGTTGGGCAGTGGTGAGCTGAGCATTCGGGTCGATGGTAGCGGCCTTGGAAGGGTCGGTATTCATGTTTTCCATGTATTCATCGCTGCAAGAAGCGAAAAACAGGGCACATGCCATCGTGATGATTGTGATGTATTTAGATTGTCTCATGATATATCTTTTTAGAATTTCACATTTACATTAAAACCATAGCTTCTGCGTGAAGGCAACGAACCGTATTCAAGTCCCATACCGGTGGTATTGTTGTAGTTGGAATCCGGGTCGATATTCGGGATATTCTTCCATACGATGAACGGATTGCGGGCAACGAACGAAACGGTCAGTCCGCTTACTACATTCTTCAGCCAGGATTTGGGTACATTGTAACTCAACGTCAGTTCACGGCATTTCACGTATGAGTTGTCGTAAATAAACATAGAAGGTGCATTACGGCAAACGCTCATCCAGTAGTCTTCCGGATTGATGTAGATGTCGTTGGGACGATATGTTCCATCACCGTTGTCGATGACACCCGGAGCAACGAATCCGCCTGTCGGCTTCCAGTTATCGGCTCCTTTCGCAATGCCGGCTGCCAATCTTTCTTCTTCCGAGCGATACCAGGCGTCGCGTCCTGCCAGTGTCTCCGGACTTTTACCCGATTCGTAAGCAGCACGGGCAGACATAGAATAGAGGTCGGCACCTACTTTCACATCGAATACCGCTACCAGCGAAAGATTCTTGTAGGTAAAGTTGGTGAGCAATCCACCTGTCCAGTCCCAAGAGGCATTACCCAATACGTGGTTGCTCTTGTCATATTGCGGCAGACCGGTTTGCGGGTCAATCAGAATATCTCCCTTTTCGTTCCGTTGGAAGTCCGGGCCTACAATAGAACCAAAGTTCTCGCCTACCTTAGCGGCTACCTGAACGTCGAGCCAAGATGCTTTTTCCAGTTCAAACATATCCGATTCGCCATCCAGTTCTTTTACTTTGTTGCTGTTTTTGGAGAAGTTCAGATTAATGTCCCAGGAAAAATCGCGTGTTTGAATCGGTCGTGTGCTAAGGGCAATCTCAATACCTTTGTTTTCTATCTTGCCGGCATTAATCAAGCGATAGTTGTAACCGGTTGTCCAGGAACTTGCCATTCCCATAATCTGGTTTTTACTGATTTGAGAATAGTAGGTGAAATCCAGCCCGATACGGTTCTTCAGGAATTTCAATTCCAATCCCATTTCCACGGAGTTTGTTTTGGTTGGTTTCAAGTTTTTGTTGGGGATGGTTCCGTTATCGATATATCCGATGGTATATCCGGGATAAGCATATTTGGATTTCGTATAGACGAGTCCCAATTGATAAGGATCGGTATCGCTACCTACTTGCGCCCATGACATACGCACCTTTCCGTAAGGCAGGAGGTCGCCCAGTTTTGTCAGCTCGGAGAATACAAAGCTGCCGGAGAAAGAAGGATACATATACATGTTGTTGCCAGTGGGAAGGGTAGACGATTGGTCGCCACGCAACGTAGCATCGAGGTAAAGCATGTGTTTCCATCCCACGTTCACTGCTCCGTAAACCGAATTAATCTGCTTGCGGTAACTGCCGGGCACTACACTGATCTCGTTGAAGCTCGTCAATGAAGGGACATCGCGTATCTTCATGTCTTGAGCGGTGGTAACGGTGGTCTGGTTGTTCACCTTATATACATTGCCGCCTAACGTAGCGTTGAAATCGAAATCACCCCAATGGTTGTTGTAGAGAGCCAACACTTCAAAGTTGTACATGCGGTTGCGGAAAGCACTGTTTTGAAGTCTTCCGGCTTCGAATCCGGGAGTGGTAGGTGCTTTGTAATCATCGAACGTGAACCAGTTGAGTTCGGCACCCAGCGTTGCCTGAAGTTTCAGATGTGGGTCGATGTTCCATACGGCCTTGCCGTTCATGCGGAACAAGTCTTTCTTGGATTTATTGAAGTTCTTATAGATATCCCAGTACGGATTCACGTTGTAGGGATCCATGCCGTTCCAGTTGGAATATTCGCCGTCGGCAGTCTGATAGGTTTGCAACCATTCCTGGTCGTAGGTGGTGGCAAGGGTCATCAGGTTTTTACCGATATTGGACTTGCTGTCGCCCAGTGCCGGACGGTTCTTCACGTCTTCCCGTGTATAGTTGACGCTGAAATCCAGGTCTACCTTTCCTGCAGACGTATTGGCGCGCAGGTTGAAAATGTCACGGCTCATGTGCGTCTGGGGAACAATGTCTTTATTGCGCATATCCGTATAGGTAAAGCGAATTCCGGTTTTTCCGCTGTTCACACCTATGATGGCGGAGTTGGTGGCGGTGATACCCGTGCGGAAGAAGTTGGACGTATTGTCGGGGACAATGAGGAAAGGGCGTTCTACGCCGTCGAAATACTTCAGCATGTTTGAACCGTCCGCTTTGGGGCCCCAACTTTTGTTTGTGTTGGATATGGCATCATAGCTATAAGTACCGTTGCTTCCCATACCGTATATCTGTTGCACTTCATCCCATTTGGCAAGTTGGGTGTCGAAAGTCAGCGTTCCGTTATATTCCACACTGACTTTATCCTTGTTGGCTCGCTTGGTTGTAATCAAGATAACACCGTGGCTGGCACGGCTACCATAAAGTGCGGACGCCGCAGGGCCTTTCAATACCGACATGTTTTCTACGTCATCAGCATTGATGCTCGAAATACCGTCGCCCAAGTCGAAGCCTCCGTTTGTGCCGGCACTGCCGAAATTGGTGTTGTCCAAAGGTACACCGTCCACTACATAAAGAGGCTGGTTATTGCCGGTCATTTCGGTACTGCCTCGCAGAATAACGCGCGTAGAACCGGAAGGACCACCGGCGGTCTGGCTGACTACCAAGCCCGGCACACGTCCTGCCATGGAGTTGATAAGATTCGTCTCTTTCGCTTTGGTCAAGGCTTCACCTTTCACTTCATCAATGCCGTAGCCCAACGCTTTGCGCTCTCTCTTGATGCCAAGGGCGGTAACTACCACTTCATCCAATGCTTTGGCATCCTCTTTCAAGGTGATGTTCAAAGGACCTCTTCCCGCTTTTACTTCTTCGGATTTATAACCCACGTAGCTGACAACGAGCGTAGCTCCCGCTTTTACATTCAAACTGAAATTTCCATCCAGATCGGTAATCGTTCCGTTGGCAGTTCCTTTCTCCACTACGGAAGCCCCAATGATGGGACCTGTGGCATCGCTCACTTTTCCGGTTACCTTGTTGCTTTGTTGTTGAATAGCCTGGGAACTTGGTTCCGTTGCTGCATACACTTGCTGGAAACTTCCCGCCATCCAAAGGGCGAGTGTTCCGCAAAACAGTAGATACTTACATTTTTCCATATTCATAGCATGTATATTTAAGATTCCTATAATATTTTCACCCAGTCGATGTACATATTCACTTTCTGACCGTCTTTCAGACCCGTCAGTTTATTAATGTCGGTAATTCCTGTAAACGCACCTCCCACGGCGAGGTTGAACAGGATGTAGAAGTTGTCGTGGAAGTATGTGTTCGAGCTAATGTCGAACGTATGAAACTTGACGTTGTCGATGGATATTGTCAGGTTGTTTTCATCCCAATCCAGAGAGTAGGTGTGATAATTGCCGTCTTGCAGGCTGTTGGCAACATTGGCTTTGTAGTATTGCTGTTCGTGAGCCGCTGCGCTAGGGCCATAGTGAATGGCGGTGTTCACTTGTTTTTCCGAATCGCCCGCAGCCATTCCGCTCTGTTCTCCCATTTCCATAATGTCGATCTCCCCGCATGCCGGCCATTCTTTGTCGTTATCTCCCATCATCCAGAACGCAGGCCACAGTCCGCCGTTAGTCTTGGGAAGCTTGATGCTTGCTTCTATCTTGCGATACTTGAAACTCTTTTTCCCTTTTGAATTGATCCTGCCGGAGTAGATTTTATTCCCTTTGCGTTCGGCGGTAAGAATCAGAACCGATTTATCCCCGTCCTTTCCAACCGATACATGAGCGGCATCGTATGCCTGTAGCTCTTGATTGGTCCAACCGGGTTCATGAGTTTCTTTCGTCCATACTTTTTCGTCGAAAAAGTTGAAATCGTCTTTAAAAAGAATGTCTTGTGGATTTTCCTCCGGTTCCGTTCCAACAGAATCCGACGAACAGGATTGTTGCGCGAAGCAAACGGATAAAAATAGGAATAGTGCTACTTTTTTCATCGTTTTAGCATTTTAAAGGTTAAACGTAATATGTGCTTTATACTTGTAAAGCTTGGTGCAAAGATGCTAATATCCGGCTAAAACGATGGTCAGATTGCTGACATATTAGGTTTGATTGCTGACAAATCTGCTGATTTTTATCGAACGGACGTTATCTTACCCATTCTTTTTCGAAGATTGTTGCTATACAAGAATGAGGTAAATGATAATTTTGCGGAGTGCCCTGAAAGGGCTTAATTATATAGCGTAGGGCAACGCCCTACGTAAAAACGACAATCTGAATTTGCGCCCTGAAAGGGCATAATTGTATACGGTTCCGCCCTTTCAGGGCTTGTGGCTGGTGTGTTTTTTTCGTAGGGCGTTGCCCTACGCTATATAATTAAGCCCTTTCAGGGCACCCCAATAAATATATAATTGTAAGGCTTTCAGCCTAACTGCAAAATTCCCATTTAACCGATAAATTCTCATTTAAACGCTAAATTCTCATTTAACCGATAATTTCTCATTTAACTGCAAAATTCCCATTTAATTAAGAACGGTACGGAAATGAGGTAAACTCATACAATTATAATTCAAAAAAACTTCCGTAAACATTCTCAAGTATACTTATCACTATGAGAAAAAATACTCATAGGTATGAGAAGAAATACTCATTATAATGAGAACTTTTTCTCATTGCAGTGAGAATATACCCTTGTCAGAATAGGCTGAAACAGTTCATTACTGTACCGGAAACGAGCTAATTCTAATTCAAAACCGAACATGAATGGTTGTCTACTTCCCACTATATTTACTTGGCTGCATCCCGAATTGTTTCTTGAACAATGAACTGAAATACTTCGTGTTGACAAATCCGGTTTCGGCGGCGACATCGGTTACGCTTTTACCTTCTTTCAGCAGTTCGGCAGCTTTTTGTAGCCGGATGATACGGATAAACTCTTGCGGCCCTTTTCCCGTCAGTGATTTAAGGCGACTGTAGAATAGTGTCCGGCTCATTGCCATTTCATGGCACAAGAGATTGATGTTGAAATCGGGTTCATCCAAATGTTCAAGAACAAACCGGGTAGCTTGCATGATAAACCGGCGATCACCCTCGGCCATTGTTTCGCTTGCTGTCGTTACGTTTTTGTTGTCGATACTTTCATTGTTTTCATTGCTTTCATTGTCGTCACGTTTGCCGCCCGCCTCTACTTGAGCGATGGCTTGCCGCATGAAAAACTGCCGTTGCCTGTTTCGATTGTCAATCAATCCTTGTACTTTCAATTTCAGTATCTCTGTACTGAATGGTTTGGGGATATAATCATCCGCGCCTTTCTTCAATCCTTCCACTATTGCTTCGTGGTTAGCCTTTGCCGTCAGCAGAACGACCGGAATACCTGATGTGTCAGGATTTTCCTTGACCATTCTGCAAAGCTCGTCACCCCGTATGCCGGGCATCATGACGTCGGAGAGGATGATATCCGGATATTCATTGGCGAGACAGGCGATAGCTTCGTGTCCGTCGGCAACATCAATCACCCGATAGAGGTGCTCAAAGGTCTGGCGGAGGTAGTGACGGAGAGTTTCGTGGTCTTCTACAATGAGCAATGTATTCCGGTCGTCCGGAACTTTTATTTTATCCGTTTCGTGGCTGTTATTATCCGATGTGCCGGCAAGGTGTTCGAGGGATGATTCGTGCGACACGGGTTCGGCTACGGTGGTGGTTCGCGGCAATGTTACGATGAAAGTAGTTCCCTTGCCCTCCTCGGAACAGAAAGTGATTTTTCCATGCAGCATCTTTACAATGCGCTGCACCTGCAACAGTCCGAATCCGGTTCCTTCTTCCTGTGACTGCCGGGCATTTTCGGCTCTGTAAATATCGGAGAAGATGTGCTTCTTCGCTTTCTTCGGTATGCCTATTCCGTTATCTTTCAACGAAAGGATGGCTTTGCGTTTCGTGGCTTTCAAATCCAGACTGATTTCTCCCTGGGGCATGGTGTATTTGCAGGCATTGGAAAGAAGATTGTCGAGTAACATCTCTATCAGGTGTTTGTCGGCTGAAACGAAAACGGATTCGTTGGGTTGGGTCAGATTCAGTGTCAACTGCTTCTTCTCGCAAAAAGACCGGAAGACGGAGACTTCTTTCAGCAAAACTTCATTCAGACAAAGCGGAACCGATGAAGAGGATGGCTTGTGGGCGTCTACCTTTTCAAATTCGAGCAACTGTGTGATGAGCGAATGGAGTTTTCGGGTACTTTCATGAGCCAGATTCAGGTAATAACGGGCTTTGTCCGAGAGATCCTGTTCCCGGTTCAAATCCTCCAGCGGTGCCATGATAAGCGTTACCGGCGTGCGAATGTCGTGCGCCGTGTCGATGAAGAAACGTATTTTGTCTTCGTCGTATTTCTTTTGGAGTTGGTTGCTCTTATAGCGCAGGATGAAATAGAAAACGAAGCCTATTATAAATAGGTAAATAGTCCAAGCCCACCACGAGTTCCACCATGGCTGGCTCACTTTCACTTCTAAGGTGCTTTCGGAGATTGTCTTTCCGTCGCTGCGCCGCAGGCTGCGCACCTTAAAAAGATAAGTGCCCGGCGATACCTTGGTGTAGGATGCCTTGCCCTCGGCAGACGGTTTGCTCCAGTCATTGTCATACCCCTCTAAAATATGCTGATAGACAATATCGCGCTGGAAACGATAGTTGATAGATTCAAAAGAAACGGTAAACGAGTTGTATTTATAGCCGAGCCGTACCGCACGGTCGGCAAGCATATCATGGATGGCGGGTCTCAACGATTCTTCTTCCTGGACGTTTTGATAATCAACCGTCAGTCCCGTGAAACGCAGGAGCGTCCAGTAGTCTACGGTTGAAATGTCGAGTGGCATGATAAAGACAGCACCATCCGTGCTGCCATACACGAACTCGCCGTTCATCAACCGGGCAAATGAGGATTTGTTATATTCCTTGTCTATATTGCCCGCATAGTTGAGGTTCGACACGCGCAGGCTGTCTATCAAGGCAATTCCTTTTCCGGTGCTGACCCACAAGCGTTTCTTGTCGTCTCGCTGCAAACTATATATATCGTTGGACGGCAATCCCTCTTGAACAGTGAAAGTCTTTACCGTCCGGTTTTTCATGTCATATAGATTCAATCCTCCCCCTTCGGTTCCCAGCCACACGGTTCCGTCGTCATTGAACAGCATAGAGATGATATAAGCACTGACATTCTGATTGTGAAATTCCTGGGAATTGGCATAGTGCTGTATATTCCCTGTATGTTTGTCCACCAGGAAGAAACCATTGACGGTAGCCACCGCTACCCGGTTTCGGTCGATAGGTTCAATGGATTGTACCCAATTCACGTCGAAAGACCGTCTGCTGCCTTTTTCTTTTTCAAACATGATCAGGCATCCGTCCAGACCTCCTATCCATAAGTCTCCCTCCATGTCTTGTCTGACGGAGAAAATATAATTGGTGGTCAATTGCCCTTGTTGCTTGGTGAGATGGCGTAACACGCGTCCGTTGTTATCCAGTAGATACACTCCGTCTCCGTACGTTCCTACCCATACGTTCCCATTTCCGGATGTGCAAAGAGAAATGGTTACGATTTCTTTCAGCACGTGTTTCCAAGTGCCTGACAAGGTGTTTCGGATGCTGATTCCATCATCGGTAGCGAACCATTGGTTGCCATCCGGATTTTCTTCGATATCATTCACGTTGTTGCTGATGAGAGAATGGGTATTTCCCTTTTCGTGTGCTAATATCGAAATGGGATGTTTCAGCAGGATAGCCACGGATACGCCTCCCGTATAACTACCTATCCAGATGTTGCCCTGGTCGTCTCTGGTTACGGCATATATGCCGTTTCCGCGCAGGTAAGTATCTGTGTCATCTTTGGTATTCATCAGTAAACGGGCTTTCTTGGTGTCCTTGTCTATCGCATACACACCGCCACCGTCTACGCCTATGAGTATGGTATGTACATCATAGTCTGTAATTGCCCGTATCGGATGAAGGAACGTGCTCCCTTGTCCCTCCAGCGCAAGCACTTTGGAAGTGTCGAGGTTCATCACAGACAAACCGCTGCCAAATGTGCCTATCCAGAGTTCTTTTTTCGGTTTGTCGCAGAACAATGTTTGTACATTCCACCCCTCCAGCAGCTGGCGTTTCTTATCCGGCAGGGTGTGTGACAGTTGCCAGACTCCGTTAGAAGTACCCACAAAAAGCGACTCGCCGGCAAATGCGATGTCGTTGACATATTGTCCTTTCAGTACGGCAACTATACGATGGTCCGCTTCTTGCTTGTATAGTCCTTTATCCGCCCCCATCCACCAGGTTCCGTCACTATCCAAACAGAGTTTGTTCAAGATGACTTCTTCCTGAATCAATTGTCCCAGGTGGAGGACTTGCTCAAAATGATCCAGGATGGTGGAGTATCGGTAAATTCGTCCGGTATGGTCGTAGGCAAACAGTCCTTGTTGTGCGTCGTACAATAAGTAAAGCCTGCGTCCGGCAAGATCACCATAATAGAAACTGCCCGGCAAATCATAGTTCTTTACCGTATGACCGTTGTATCTGTCTATTCCGGTTTTTGTAGCAATCCACATCGCACCGTCTCCATCCTCGACAATCGAAAAAACGCGTTGGCTACTAAGGCCTTCTGCATAGCCTACATGCCTGACATCGAACATCCGGTTGGTCAGTTCGGCTTTGACAGCTATGCTTATCATTAGTAGTAAGGTGATAACAAGATTAAAACGAACCATATTCTTTTAATTGTTGACATTACAAAGATAAAGTTTCTTTAGAAAATCCCAACAGAATAGGGGTGTGAAATTAGAAGGAATATTCAGTAAATGTTCCTATGTAAAGTCAATCAGAAAATCAACAAGATTAATATTTCCGGGAATGGCAAGTTTCTTTCTTATTCGATAACGGGCTGTTTCTACCCCACGAATAGTAAGATTGGTGAACTGCGCAATATCTTTGGTCGATAGATTTAGCCGTAACAGTGCACAAAATCTCAACTCACTGGCTGTGAGACTGGGAACTTAAAAAAGTATCTTTTTAAAGATTTATATCCGATTTTTTATAAGGAATGATTGAAAAAATAGAGAGATAAAGTTTGTCGATATTGGGCAAAATTGTATATTTGTCAGGTAACTATTATTTGATTATGATGTTATCTTCTTATAGTTTTTAATTAGTCTTGAAAACGTATAAGGATAAAGCTAATAATGAAGTTCATGTATTGAATATGTTAATTCTCGTAAGTGTTGATGATAGAGATATAATTGTGAAAAATGATTGGTGTTACATATTTAATATATTGAGATATAATGTATTTCTATAGAGTAAAACCTTTTAAATTTTATTATTATGAAACATGTATCTATTTTCTTCGTTATTTTATCTGTTTTTATTAATTATTCATGTACAGATGAAAGTCAAAACAATTTGTTGGATTTAGAAGTTAATGCATCGGCAATTACTAGATCATTGGCCCCTCCAAACTTTGAACAAGATTGGGAAAATCAAACATCGATTCAACTGACTGATAATAAGGTTGTTGATTTGCCTTGGGTTGAATATGCTCCTACAAGTATAATTTATGATATAAGGATGGACATAAAAAAAGAAGATGGATGGGTGTTCTTGAGTACTCCAAACAAAGATATTGGCAGTGATTATTTGATTTTTTATAATAAATATACCGGGATTTTAAAGGTGTTTTATTATAATCAGAATTCTTTCTTAAGTAATAATGCTGTTTGGGAATTTTTTGATGAAAGATTTTATGGCTATTTTAATCAGGGAACTACATTCACAGCGCCATTGGATCGGGCTTCTATTCAGCGTGTAGGTGTCAATTGTTTGAGCAATAACACCACCCTGGGCATTGACAGAGGTTGGAATTGTTTTCAGATACCGCTAACTTATACAGGAAAAACAGACGGGGGGATCAATGTTTATTCAAAAGTGTTAAATATCTCAGAACTAACTATTACAGGAAATTACAAAGACACAACAACAGGTACTATTATCGAAGATCATTATTCCTCATCTCCAAATCTTTTGCAAAAAGGTGCAAATACCATTGTAAAGGCGGGAGGAGATGCAGCTGAAAAATGGGTGAAAGGAGAGGCTGAAAAGGCTATCAATAATTCTTCATCTGGAATTTTAAAAAATGTAGGAAATGTAGTTGCTGGTGGACTGGCTGGATTAGCAAAGGGAGGAGTTTCAGGATTGATAGCTGGAGGATTGAACGCTCTCTTTGGATCATTTCTTGGTTCGAAGAAGGTTAATGAGCCCACTATACAAACGGTTGAATTATCTACCAATGGAACTATTGATTTAAAAGGACAGATGATTGGTAATAGCTCGATTCCGGTATTGCCTTTGACTGCTATAAAATATGATGAAGGATTTGGGGCCTGGAATTTAACATCTGCACCAATATTAAATATAACAGGAACTTATCATGAAATAACGGCTCGACCAGATATTGCTTCTGCATATAATTGCAAATATTCTGGGAAATATTATAGTTTATCGTTTCATCCAACATTTAATGTAGTTATTAATCCAGCCATAGCAGATGAAGTAACTTATAAAGTTAGTTCTAATGTTGTCGAATTTGAAGGAAGTGAATGGGATACTCAATTTAAGGATTATTATAATAGAACCCCTAATCCTTCTTATACAGGAGTTTATGTTTATATACCAAGTAAAAGGTCTGGATACGATTTTACTCCAACGGTTATTCAGGATGAGAAGAAAGGCACAAAGGTTAAGTTTGCATCTTATTACGAATATCCGATTGTTATAGGTGATCCTGATACTTATATTAATGGTTATTCTACATATGCAGGGACTTTCAAGTTATATTCTAATACTATATTCTCATATATGTCATCTTATAATCGTACTGAAGTCGATGCTTTTCCCCGCTCAATGTGCAATATGTGTTTAAATGGTAAACCTGTATTGTATGTAGCGAATCTTGGGGTTAATGTTACTGTTACTATGACTGTGAAGAGTACAGGGCAGGAAATAATATCTAGTAGAACATATATACCGGAGTATAATATAAAATTTAAATAAGAATTTTCTCTGAATATTGTATGTGATTCATTTCATTTGCAAATACTTTCTATAGGTATGTATAGAAGATTTGTGTTTTTTATTTGTTCTTGTTTTTTAGAGAAAGTGTAAAAAGCTTGTTGCATTATTAGTTTACTGTAGGGGCAACGTTAGTTGCCACTACAGTAATATATAAATAGTCTAACGTTCTGGAATACCAAACGCTTTTATTGCAGCATTGTTAGATCTGATAGCCAATTAATCCAGTCAAAAGTAGAAGTCGTTTTCTTCCTGTGGCAGTAAAATCATCTATAGTTGATATACAAAACAGATATAGCAATTTTATTAAGCATAACTTATAAAGATGCCGGTTTTATTTGTTTTATTAAGTATAACTTATAGCTCTATCCTAATTGGCGAAAGAGAAATAAAAGCAATGTGACTGTCTTGGATTTATTTATTGCACTTCGAAACTCCCCTTCAACCGTATATCCTGTGAAGAAGCTCCCACCATCACCGAGAAACTTCCCGGCTCTACCGTGAACCGATTATTCTTGTCCCATAATCCCAAGTCTTGAGGAGTAAGGGTAAAGTTGACAGTTTGTTCTTCTCCCGGTTGCAAGTGAATACGTTCAAAACCACGCAAAACTTTATCGTAGGTGGTAACGCTGCTGAAATCATCCCGGATATAAAGCTGGACTACTTCATCCCCTGCTTTCTTTCCTGTATTCTTTACAGTACATGAAAGAGTGATATTTTCCTGCGGACCGATCACCGGTTTAGATATTTTCAAGTCTGAATATCCGAAGGTCGTATAGCTTAAACCATATCCGAAAGGATAGAGCACACCGTCTACACGGACTTTTCCTTTGGAGTCAGAGCCCGGCTTGAATGGGAATGCAAAAGGAATCTGTCCCACTGATTTCGGGAAAGTGACAGCCAGACGTCCTCCCGGATTATAGTCTCCGAAAAGAACTTTAGCGATGGCATCCCCCATAAATTCTCCGGGGAACCAGGCATGGATAATGGCAGGAACGTATTTGTTTGCCCAGTTGATGGTTGCTGCTCTTCCGTCCACCATCACTAGAACGACAGGTTTACCTGTTGCATAAACCGCTTCCAATAATTGTTGCTGACGTCCGCAGAGGTCAAGATTGGTACGTGAGAACTCTTCCCGAACCGTTTTCTCATTTCCACCCAGTACAAGAATAGCGACATCCGAAGCTTTTGCTAATTCTACCGCTTCATGAATCATCGCCTGCTCTTGTGTATCTAATGGAACATTGTACAGTTCGCTCTCCGGGAAATACTTATCAATAATATCACAGCCTTTAACATAGCGAACTTCCGAGTTAGGCAGATATTCTTTGATTCCCTGATATACAGTCTTAATAGACGCATTGGCGGGACCATATCTGCAAGTCAACTCCTTCACTTCTTCCCCATTCGGACCAATCACAGCTATTTTGCTGAAGTTCTTGGATAACGGAAGCATCTGATTCTCATTCTTCAAAAGAACGATGGACTCTAAAGCGGCTTTCATAGATACTGCTTTATGAGCGTCGTTGTGTACCACTGTCTCCGGACGACGGTCATCACCGGGATACGGATTATCAAAAAGTCCCATCATAAACTTGACACGGAGAATTTCACCGACACGTTGATCGAGCGTGTGCAAAGAAACTTTGCCTTCGTTGATAGCACGGCGCAACGGGAGAATAAAATCTTGTGGCGGAGTAAAGTTAGTACGGATATTCAATCCTGCATTGACTACTTGTGCTGCCATCTCTTCTTCAGTCGGAGTGATACGATGTTTGGTATGCAGAAACTCTACCGCCTCACTATCCGATACTACATATCCCTTGAATCCCCATTGCTGACGCAGAATCTCCGTGAGGAAATGATAACTTCCGGAAACAGGCTCCCCGTCATAATCATTATACGAACTCATCACCCCTAGAGCACCCGCTTCCTGAATACCTTTGCGGAAAGGTTCCAGATAAAGAGTCTTCATCTCACGCGGGGCCACGTGCGGATCAGTACGCGTACCTCCGTCACGTCCACCGACCGGAATACTGTAAACGGCAAAATGTTTCGGAGTAGCAACGATACCTTCATTTTGCAGACCGAGAATCATCTGTTTTCCCAATTCGCCCACCAGATAAGGATCTTCCCCATAACTTTCCACCACACGTCCCCAGCGAGGATCTTGTGCTATATCCAGAATAGGAGAATAAATATTGGTATATCCCAATGCTTTTGCCTCATCTGCAGTGACTTTCGCAATTTCCCGGATCAGTTTTTTGTTCCACGTGGCACCTTGCCCGCATTGAGCGGGAAACATGGTAGCCCGGTCGTGACATAATCCGCGTATTCCTTCATTGGTAAAGTCCACCGGAATACCCAGTCGTGTCTGTTCCATAAACCAGCGTTGAATGGTGTGTCGGTTCTTTACGCTGTTGGCATACGGATAGGAGATTTCAGAACCGAATTTACCCAGTCCGTTCGCCTGCTCATCAATATTTCCGATACCGTCCTTCCAAATTTCCGCTGACCATCCGGCAGTAGGCCATGCATCTTTCAATACCCGTCCCGAACCGTAGAGAGTAGCCATCTGACAGGTTTTCTCTTCCAGTGTCATTTGCGAAAGCAAATCCGCGATGCGGGCTTCGATAGGAGCGGAGGGATCTTCGTATACATCCTTTATACCGTTTTTATTGAAGTCGATCCAGGTCTTTTTGTATATGTCCTTTGAGTTGTTGCCGGATTTGTTATCAGTAGGTTTGTTGTTTGCCGAGATACTTCCGGAGTAGATACTTCCGGCAGATACTAACAGGGCGAGACATAGCAGTTTCTTCATAATCTATTTTTTTGCAAGAGTACTTATCTATTTTATTTATGTTGCAAGTATACAAAAAGATTTTGATATGAGAGGATAGAATAGTCTTTATAATCACCTTTACCCTCACACCTGTAATGCCGATGGATAAAGAGATACAGACAATGGTGAGGGTGTGAGGGTAAAAGTGATCTAAACTTTTGTTTAGAGAAATTAGTTTGGAAATACTCTACAATGCTTGTTGAATACTCTACTCAAGTATTGTCGAAAGCCGGAAAACCGCTTCATGGCTTTTCGTTGGCTCGCAGACCGAAAACTTTTCCTGTCATCTGATCGATACGTACTTGCCATACTTTGACATTACGTACCGCAGGATCGGAATAGTTGAACTCACTATCCGTGTAATGACGCATGATAATATCCAATGCACGGCGTTTCTCATCTATTTCTTCGATGAATTCTACTTGCCCCCGACACATCGCGCTTTCCGAACGCATACTGTAACTGCAGGCTACCTTTTCGTGTTGGTAGACAAGTTTATGTCCAACGCTGAAAGTGATGCATACATTATTATTATGTTCCAGCATCTCCAACTTGCTGCCTTCAGGACCCGAATGAAGATATATGATGCCATTCTCATAACCGAAGTTCATCGGAACTACATAGGGATTACCTTCCAAATCAGTAATGCCTACAAAACAGGCATCGCAATGGAGAATAATGGATTCGATTCGTTGTTTATCTTCAATAATGACAGTTTTCATAATGGCTGTTTGGCTTACCACAGAGGACACGGAGTACATGAAGTCTTTTTACTTCCTGATTTCTTAGTGTACTCTGTGGTGAATTTACTTTTCTATTAATTCAAAATCCAATTGTTTCTTTTCCAGATTAGCACGAGCTACCCGAACAGTAATAGCGTCTCCCAGACTGTATATTTTGTTTTTGCGGCGTCCGCGAAGACAATAGTTCTTCTCGTCGAATTCGTAGTAGTCATCATCCAGATCACGAACAGGGACCAGACCTTCACATTTGTTTTCGTTCAGTTCTACATAAAGTCCCCACTCGGTTACGCCGGAGATTACACCGTCGTAAATCTGCCCCAGACGTTCGCTCATAAATTCCACCTGTTTATATTTGATGGAAGCACGCTCGGCATTGGCTGCAATTTGTTCCATGTTCGAGCTGTGGTCGCAGAGGTCTTCGTACTTAGCTTCGGATACGCTGCGTCCTCCGTCCATATACTTCGTCACCAAACGGTGTACCATCATGTCCGGGAAACGGCGGATGGGAGAAGTAAAGTGAGTGTAATATTCGAATGCTAGTCCGTAGTGACCGATGTTATGGGTTGAGTAACGTGCTTTCTGCATGGCACGGATGGATACGGTTTCTATCAGGTTCTCTTCTTTCTTTCCGTGTATGTCGTCCAATAAATGGTTGATGGATTTTGAAATATCAGTCTTCGTTCCGCTTGTACGCACTTTGTAGCCGAAGCGGGCGATGAACTGTGACAAGTTCTCCAACTTCTCCGGATCGGGCAGGTCGTGGATACGGTAAGGAAGCACTTTGGCTTTCTTGTTCTTTGGCACACATCCTATCTTTTCTGCTACGGTCTTGTTAGCGAGCAACATGAATTCTTCCACCAGTTTATTGGCATCTTTTGACTCTTTGAAGTAAACGCTGATTGGTTTTCCTTTTTCGTCAATTTCGAACTTCACTTCGTAGCGGTCGAAGTTGATGGCTCCTGCAGAGAAGCGTTTTTCGCGCAGTGCTTTGGCAATCGTATCTAACGTGAGTACTTCTTCTTTGAAGTCTCCTTCTTTTGTTTCTATGATTTGTTGTGCCTCTTCGTAGGTGAAGCGACGGTCGGAGTTGATAACTGTATGTACGATACGTGAGTCTCTGACTTCTCCTTTTTCCGTAATATCGAAGATAACGGAGAAAGCTAGTTTTTCTTCGTTCGGGCGGAGTGAACAAATGAAGTTACACAGCCGTTCGGGAAGCATCGGGATGGTACGGTCTACCAGATAAACGGAAGTTGCCCGCTTTTCTGCTTCCTTGTCGATGATGCTGCCTTCTTTTACGTAATGTGTCACATCGGCAATGTGTACGCCTACTTCCCACAATCCGTCCTTTAGCTTGCGGATGGAGAGTGCGTCGTCAAAATCTTTGGCGTCTTTCGGGTCGATAGTGAAAGTTGTTACCTTACGAAAATCTTCGCGTTTGGCAATCTCTTCTGCTGAAATCTCGGCAGGAATCTTGTCCGCTGCTGTCTCTACTGCTTTCGGATATACATACGGCAGACCGAACTCCGCAAGAATTGCGTGCATCTCTGTGGTGTTGTCGCCAGCCTGACCTAATATATCTATTACTTGTCCGATAGGATTCTTTGCCTTGTCCGGCCATTCGGTTACTTTCACGATGGCTTTATCTCCGGTCTTTCCACCTTTCAGCTTGTCTTTCGGGATAAAGATGTCATTGGCAAGTGTACGGTTTTCCGTCACCAGGAATGCATAGGATTTAGCTACTTCCAGCGTGCCGACGAAAGTATCGTTGGCGCGTTCCAGTATTTCTATCACTTCTCCTTCTGCTTCTCTGTTTTTCCGTTTGGCATAGAAGGCAATCTTTACTTTGTCATTGTTCATAGCATGTGCCGAATTACGTTCGGCTACAAATATCGGTTCGCCTCCTCCTTCAGGAATGAAGGAATTCTTACCATTGCTTTTCCGTTGGAAAGTGCCTGTCATCTCCGTTCCATGATTGTTGAGACGGAACTTTCCTTTCTCTACTTCAGAAATATAATCGTCAGCTAAAAGGTCATGTAATATATCGACGCATAACATTTTTTGCGGATGGGTAGTGAGACGCAGTTCTGAAAAAATATATTTCATACTTAAGGTCTCGCTGGATTTGGCATGGAAAAAGTCTATTAATAACGCTGCCAGCTCTTTCTTACTCATTCTCTTGCCGGCCTTTTTCTCTTTCTTTTCTTTCTTTTTTGCCATAATGTAGTCTTTTAAAATATCTAGTTACAAAGATATATAATAAAATGGAAGAACATTCAGAATTTGTTTTATTTCGTGATATTGGATATCGACTAATTATATGTTTGAGTGAGTTGATAACTAGGTGTAAAAAGATATATTAAAAGGGAAGCATATCTCCCGACATACTTCCCTTATCTTTAAGAGAGAATTTATTAATTCTGTAATGAACTAATTGATAAATGTTTATCTATAATATAGTTAATCTTTTACGCAACGTACTGAAAGGCCACGTTTTACTTGTATTCCTCCTTTATCAGAAGAATAACCTAACCCATAACTCATATTACTGAAATATACAGTTCCTGCTCCGTAAGTAGCTTGGTCTGTGCTCCAAAAGTCTGTTCTACTCTGTGACTTAGGCGTTTCAAAACTTCCGCTCTGATAACATTGTCCGGCAGGTATAACATTAAAGCCATAGGTGTCACGTGGACCTTTAGCGAGATCAGGATTTTCATCTATCATGCCGGATTCTCCCCAACCGTCAGCATCCAGTTTTCCTGTCAATGCTGACCAGACGTTTTTACAGTCTTTATCGGAGTATTTATTTCCTTCATCATCTGTCCATACATTACCTTCAACTGGTGCTAATTCATCTGCAACAAAACTTTCTAGTTTTTTCCACTCTGCTTTGCTGGGTAGATGCCATCCGTTAGGACAGATTCCTTGAATGCCGCTTGGTATGGCATCCGCATTTCCACCGGTTGCGTTCTTTTGGTTCATAGCGGCATACCAATTATACAAGACTCCGTATGTCTTGTATTCTTTCGTGGCTTTAGCTGCATTTACATCTTTGCCATCATAGTTGAAAACAAAATAGAGCGGATCTCCATCACTGGTAGCGGCATCTTCCGGTTTGCTAACTGATGGTAAATAAGCCAAGTTCTCTGCCATCCATATTTGTTCACCAATTGTAACAATTTTGTATTCATGATTATCCCGTGGGTCAATCATCTTTCCTTCTTCCGGTTCTGGGGTTGGTTCGGTCTTTTTTAGTGTGACATTTACTTCACTTGTCGCCATGGCACCTTGATCGCCTTTGACGGTCAGTTCAATTTTTAGTGCTCCTACGGCTTGACTGGCTTCGAATGTGTATTCATAACTAAATGGAACGGAAGTTACTTCTGAAATTTGTTTGTCTCCGATTTTAAGAGTAACATTCGATATTTGACCAATGTCAACAGTTGCTTCTCCTTTGATTGTCATCTTTTCAGCTATGTCTATCGTTGCTCCTTCGGTAGGAGAAGATATGGCACATGTTACATGTTGTTCTGGAGCGGGATCATTGTTGTCATCACCGCAAGCCGTTAGTCCTAAGACTAAAAATAAAAGGAATCCTAACTTCTTCATAATTGTATTTTTATTTAGTGAGTAATAATATATGGTTAATCTTTGATACAACGAACGGGGAGTCCTACTCCCGGATTAAATTCTGCATTGGTTACAAATGTGTGGAGGTCTGACCACATACGTACGGTAATACCAAATTCTGGTCCCATTTGTACTCCCGCTGTTGAACTCCACCAACCCGCACTGTAGGCTGAATGCATCCAATCTTCGTCGCCTGCACAAGCACGGAAACCTATAGGCAGACCATTGAATAAGGTTGCATTATTCTTTTCCATCTCAACTCCAACCCAGGTTGGCTGTGGTTCTATTTCTGTGTATTCCGGCATCATCCACATCGTTGTTGAAGCTAGAGCCTTTGCTAGGGCTGTTTCATCTACTTGACCATCATTCATAATTGCTGCCATTCCGGAATCTAATACGTATTGAGATAATTTTTGCCATTCTTTTTGAGAAGGAATATGCCATCCATCAGGGCAAACTCCTTTTATTATACGTGTTTCATCGGGACCTAAAGCCGTTTCGTTTTGTAGAGCAGCAGGTAGGTTGTAGTAAGCTCCATATGCATTCAGGAAACCTTTTCCAAGTTCTGTTTTTGCATCATTATCAAACATTACGTAATATCTTGGTTCGGTTGAGGACACATCAAACTGTTGCTCTGGTAGATAGCGTAAATTTTCTGCCATCCATAACTGGTCTGCAAGTTGTACGGTTTTGTATGTATTTCCATCACGGGTATCGGTTAGCACTTCTCCATATTGAGGGGGAGCAGGCCTGTTTCCTTGTTCTGTTGTCACTGTAATAGTTGTCAAGGCACTACCTTCGTGATCTCCTTTAACTGCTAACTCAATTTTCAGTTCTCCCGGTTCGGCATCTTTGGAGAAGGTATACTCATAATAGAATGGAACTGAAGTGATGTCAGTGATAATCTCTTCCCCGACTTTCAGTTCTGCAGAAATGATTTTACCATAGTTTGTAGTCCCTTCTCCTCTGATAATCAGTTTGTCTGACATAATAACGGTTGCGCCGTTAGTCGGCATAAATATCTCACAGCTTACCTGTTGGTCTGGAAGTATTTCTCCTCCTCCGCCTGCGGTGCTGTTGTCATCTTTACAGCTTGCACCAAGTAATCCTAATGCCACGATAAAGCTAGTTAATAGTATCTTTTTCATATGTTATTGGATTATGTCTTCTTTAAATAGAATACAATTAATAAAAATGGACAGATTGTCTATAACCTTCTGTAGTTTTGCATCTTCATATACCCGGAAAACAAAACCGAAAGGATCACTCTCTTTTATTCCGGAAAAAGCGAAAACGAATGTTCCGTCTGTTAACATTACGGGGCCTAATGAGATTGTTACAGAAGGATCTTTTACATAATATAGGTCAGAGCTAAGAATTTCGAATGAGAGATATAAATTGTCCTCGAAGACTCCTAGGTTTTGACCGGCCCCAAAAGCCAGGCAATTGTCTATGGCTTTTGCTTTCAGTTTGTAAGGCAATCCGGTTAGAATGTTTGAAAGCAGGTATGTTCCGTCTTCCTGTTTTTCAATGATGACATCTTTCAAGCCGTAATTCATTTGCCCGTCTGAAAACATGCCTTGCCATGTTCCGGTAAGTTCGTCAACATCATATTGTATTACCTGATAAGAAGCCGATCTGTCTTTTGCTGCCACATTGACAATAGCTCCTCTCATTTTTCCGGAGGTATTTTCTTTTACCTTGAAATTTATTCCCTTCGCATTCTGTTCAAATGACAACCATTCTTGAGCTTCTGCGGGTATGTCTATTGTATAATCGAAAGAACTTTGTAATTTTATAGGTAGCGTAGCTGCTTTATTGTCGGTGCGGAGCATCCACTCGTCTTTACCGAAGATGAAAACAGCTCCGGATTGATTGATATTGAACGCCTTTTTTTCTACTCCGTTACTGATTGTCAATAAAGCGTTTCTACCAGAGTATCCGGTGTTTTCTTTTACTTCGAATACTACTTCATTGGGGTTTACTTCTTTCAGCACACACCAGTCGGCATTAACATCTGCTGTTATATTGCCTGTTGCCTGAAGTTGTATATAGCCTTTTCCTCCAGTCGCTTGGAAATTAGTATTTACAGCTTTGATCTCTAACCTGGATTCGCTGCTTTCCGTATCATTGCATCCCGCTATTGCTATGGTGCAAAGTACAAATAAGAATATATTAAAAAACTTTCTCATAATTGTATTAATTACCTTCGTTTTCTTTTTCCATTAAGATTGAGTTATACCAACTCCAGTAACCCATTAGTCCTGAAGTTGAATATTCATCGGATGAATAAGCCCAGATTATCAATGACGTATTTTCTTGGCTTGCTTTATCCGCGAAGTAGAAAGTGAAAGGATTGGTTTTCACCGTAACATTTACTAATCCGCTGCGTAAGCGTGAAGGCAAACTTAATTCTGTGTGAGCATATCCTTCTACACCTGCCGCACACGCAAAGTAGTAAGACGATGAAGAAACCGGACTTATACTTTGTGAATCTAAGATCAGTTTTCCGCTGGCTTTGTCATACAGAAGAGTGAAGTTGAATCCGCCAATACTTTTTAGAGTATAACTTTCTCCTCTGACTTTAGGAGTGATGGTTACAGATTGTGAAGTTGGACCTTCATCGTAATCGTCAACCGTTGCGGTGTAGGTGCCAATATAGTCTTCATATTGCAGATAGTTTTCGGGATAATACTCTTTTAATACAATATCCGTTGCATCTGCATCGGTACAAACAAATAGCCTGGACTTTTTATCCCATTTGAAGTGCTGGACTTCAACTCCGTTGACATTATATGGAGACTGTAACTTCAGCCCTTTTTCTGTATAAATATATGGTAAACTTTCTGCACTGCTATAATCGGTACTGTAAACGGAGAATGTAGACATTGTGCCATTGTCACGTATAAAGTAGTTCAGTACTTGGCCCCCTTTCTCCATGCGATATGTATTCAGAAAAGCATCTTTCTCGATGTTAATGATATCCTCAAGCTGGATACGCCATGGTATGTCTTTGGGCATAGGCGTCATTTCCATTATATTTTTATATTTTTTTCCTTGTAGAATAACCTTGTCGGGAGTTGCGCTCATGATAATAAACTCATAATCTCCTCCCACGTTCATGTTCAGGCCTAAAGGACCTGAAAACATGTGGATCAGCTGGTTGTATGAGTCGAAAGTGAGCATAGTGCTTTGTTCCGATTTAACTTGATACAGGGAGGTTATTATGGTACCCGGCTTGTAACCTTCTGCTCCTGCTTCCGACGCCATTTCTACCTGTTTTCCATCAAATTTCATTAGTAGGGTGACTGCACCTGCAGAATAGTTGCTTCCTATGTAATATTCCAGTTTCCATCCGTTCGGAACATCTTTAAGAATCTCCTGGCATTTTATTACATCGGCTGTAGCTCTGTTGGCAGATGATTCGTCGAATATTTCTTCTTCAGAGAAAAGACAAGATTGTAATACAATGCAAGTCAATGCCAGAAGTGTGTATATTGATAGATATTTCTTCATAATTTTCATAGTTTATTCAATAATACTTAAGTCTACATTGCCGTTTGCTATATCATCTTGGCGGCGTAGAACGATGTCGCGTAATTCGTCCAGATTGATTCCCCAGGTTTGTTCCATGTAACTATAGACTATTTCGAATTTCTGTTTGATAAGTGCACGACCGCTTTCACCGGCATTTTGTAGCATATTATTCCAGTAGTCTTCTGTATTTGTGACGTACACCGCAATGTTTTCAACAAAATCTTCACGTGATTCACTCATTGCGTAGGAAGTGACAAATCCTTGTTGCCATGCATTGCGGTTAGCTCCCACCATATACCAGTCGCTGCCGATATAGGCATTTTCTGTGATACGATCAAATGCCGGATCATAGTTTTTGGTTTGATGCAGGATGTGGGCGAACTCATGATGCATTGTTTGGAAATAGTATTCGTTTAGCAGATTGATATCTATTTTATCAGGATTGATGTCATTTACATTGTATAATGTAATTTTCATACCACCTTCTGCCGTTCCCAATACCATGGTGCCATTGTCTTCATAGGCAGGAGAGCCGATAAAGTGAATGGTCTTGGGGATGTATTGACGTAAGAAGTCCGGATTACCGGTCGCTTCATCGTATGCTTCCAGCCATACATGTTTGATAATTTTAGCCAGTACTACGGATTTTTTATAGTCGGCAGGAGCTAATACATGTGTCATATCGCTCTCGTTATCTTCCATGCGATATTTCAATGCAATGTTGTACGGATGGGTGTAATTACCCAATATCCAGTTGTCGAATGGGCTGCGTTCTACTTCTTCTGTAGAGAAGATGCTGTTTGCTTTGTCCACGCCCTCGTCGTTGTTGCAAGCTCCCAGTCCGCAGGTTAATGATATGATTAAACTATATATGATGTATTTCTTCATATTTTTCCCTCCTTAAGTTAGTTAGTCATTTCTTGGATTTGGTTGCATACCTGCCGTAATGACACTGGCCGGTAGCTGAATTGCACGTCTGGGGTCATTCGTGTCCATCTTGTCGGTGATATTCACCAAGGTATAACCTTCATAATAGCGGCGGTAGATTACAATGCCATAGCGCTTTATATCTTGCCATCTAAGTCCCTCTTCTAAAGTTAACAGGCGTCTCGCATGTAGAATACAGTGTATCAGATTCTCTTGCATTCCTTTTTCTATTATAAAATCCGGATGCAATTCCTTTTTTACTGTCGGGGCTTCCGGTGTGTAATATTTTAATTGAGCATAAAAATCATTGATTGTCTCTTTGGACAAGGTTTGTGTATTTTTCGTAAAGGCTTTCTGCCAGGCGTCTATATCGGCTGCAGCTTCGTCGTAACGTTTTAGTAATGTGTAAGCTTCAGCCCGGCAAAGTAATGCTTCATCGGTAGTGAAAGCAGGATACAGCATATAACCGACCCAGCTGTTGCCTGATGTGAACTGCTGATAGATGACTAAACGGCGGAATCCGTTCTTGATAGAGCCACCAGGCGCAAATGGGATTTGGTGGTAGCTTGACTGGTCTCCCCATGGACCTTCGGATTTACAACTTTCCGAGGCAGTAATATTATTCATGCAGTATCTTTCACAGTTGGCATAACCCGGATCGGAAACCAATGGCCAATATGAAGCTGCTGATATTACCAGTAGATTTGCCCGATTATCTGCATCTACATAAGCGTTCGGCTGTATGTTCTTGTTGGGAGATAAAGCTCCTAATGCAGCCCAGTCACGTAAATATTGGGAAGCATTCGTGCCGAGTACTATATTGGCATAATTGATAACCTTCTGGCAGTTAGAAAAATCCGGCTGTGTGTAATATAGATAAAAGCGGGCAGCAAATGCATAGGCAGCCTTTTTATTAAAATGATATTTCACTCGTGAGTAAATATTGTCGTCGATTAGAGGCAATCCTTCTTCTAAATCGGCTGCGATATTTTGATAGACTTCAGCAACAGTTCCGCGTGAGTATTGTGGATTTACAGATGTTTCCGGTTCCTTTATGTAAGGTATACCTAGGTCTTTATCTGCATTTGTACCATACGCTTTGCAGAATGTGGTAGCTAGTACGAAATGATTATATGCGCGACATATTAGAGCTTCACCTCTTTGTGCTGACAATGATTGAGGGTTTCCCATTTGCTCGATGGCTGCCAGGGCTTGGTTGGCCGATGCAATCGAGTTATAACAATCATTCCATAAGGCATGAGGTGAGTCTTGATTCTCTTCAGTGGTTTGCTGCCAGCGATACAAGTGCTCGTTTAACCGGAAAAGATAGCTGTATGCTTTACTATTTTCATCAATGTTGTCACTGTAGAATTCGCCTATATGACAGTTGGTGGTCATTGGGTATGCAGATACCAATACTTTGGTAATGCTCTCTTCGGTAGTTAGTTCAGTTCGGTTGTCCGGCATTTCATCCAAAAAATCGCTACAGGAGGTTATTCCCAGGCATAAGGTTGAAATGACTGCTGTATATAATACGTTTTTATATTTCA
The DNA here is from genome assembly GCF_027257075.1 of Bacteroides sp. LFL-34. Lineage (NCBI taxonomy): Bacteria > Pseudomonadati > Bacteroidota > Bacteroidia > Bacteroidales > Bacteroidaceae > Bacteroides > Bacteroides sp. LFL-34. The sequence goes on from NZ_JAPQKZ010000006.1 coordinate 168,660, forward strand.
TCATTTTTATAATTATCTGAATGGTTAAAATCCTAATCTAAGAGTTAATGTGAACTGACGGGGTACAGGGGAGGCAACTCCACCGGTATTGAAGAATTCCGGGTCCTGTCCGTTTAGCTTCTTATCTGCGTAGATTAGGAATAAATTGGTAGCCTGAAGTTTCAAAGATAAATTGGATATCTTTGCTGATGTAATCCATGATTTTGGAAAATCATAGGACAAGGAAATTTCTTTCATACGAATAAAGTCTCCTTTGGCAATTCGTTCTGTAGAGTAATTATAGGCATTATATGCATACATCAAATCTTTATTATCTTCATATTGACGTTTGGAAATGATGGCAGGGATATTGGTATGCTTCTCATCACCCGGAACTGTCCAGCGATTTTTGAATTCACGGGGCATAGAGGATAAGTCACTGTATTGATAATTGAAGCACGGATTTAAACGTACTACATTACCAAATGAATAGGTGATAAATACATTTAGTTTGAATGCTTTATAGGTGAAGATATTACCAAAGCTACCTGTTATAGTAGGATCAGTGGGACCTTCATATTTTAGATAGTCTATATTGTCACGTGTTTGGAAATCAATATCAGTACTGGTTATTTTTCCATTGATATTATACATTGGGATACCATTTGAACTTAGGCCGACAAATGGGATAGAGAACAAACCACGCACCGGGTAGCCCTGACGCGCAAAACCATAGCCTGAAACCAGATCCATCACGCTGGAACGGGCGTTAAGCTCGGTCACTTCATTTTTTGCTTTGGAAAAGATGAAATCTGTATTCCATGAGAAGTCTTTCGATTGGATATTCTTGCTTGAGATGGTGAATTCAATACCATGTGACTTCATGGAGGCTATATTGGCATATTTATAAATAGAACCACCTACTCCTTGTGTCGGAGTTATACCAATCAGGTCATAGTTGTTGCGTTTATACCAGTCGATTGAGAAATTGATCCGGTTGTTTAAGAATCCCATATCAGCACCGATGTTTAATTCATGCTTCTTTTCGTAAGTCAATTCGCTATTTTCGGGGTCGGATACATAAAGTCCGGTTTCCTGTCCGCTGGTGAAAGGGCGAAATGGTGAATAGCTGGTGATTATGGCATGTGAATTTGTTACATATTCCGGACCTCTGTCGGCAGTTAAAGAGTAGGATGCTTTGAATGTCAAATGTGACAGCACGGAGCTGAGTGTTTCGAAGAAATTTTCTTCATGTACATTCCATGCTCCTGAAATATTCCATGTAGGTAACCAGCGGGAAGAACGGCTTTTTCCCATGCGGTTGGTGCCTTCATAGCGGAATGTTCCGTTTACTGTATAACGGCCATCATACGAATAGGTTGCATTGGCAAAACCTGCTACACTCCTTGTTGTGGTATGGTTTAATCCATAATAATTTTCACCGGACTCAATACCTTTCTTGAAAAATTCATATACGTACGATGGAATTTCGCCCATTGTATATTGCATTCCCCATCCTTGAAAATAATTCTGCATGCGTTTTAAATCATTCACCTCCATACCAGCGAAAAGATTGGTTATATGCTTTTCTGCAAATAAATGATTCCAGGATGCTGTGGCACGAAAGTCTACTCCCAGCATGCGATAGTCCTTACGCTGGTAAATACCGCCTTCCGGCAGTATGCTGATGGGTAAAGCATAAGGATTGTCGGGGTTGGTGTAGAGTAAATTATTGTTGTCACGAATAGTGGCGTCATCCATTCCTGTGCGATATGCTGTTGCCTGATTCGAGTGGTCTTTAATATTATGTTCTTGCGAAGAAGCTTGATATCTGACTGCTCCTAATGCGCTAAGCTCTAATTCTGGAAGTGCTTTCCATTTTACTTCTCCTTGGAATTTAACGTCAACTACGTTTAAGTCCATATAATTGTTATCCAATTCATGAAGGATATTGAATGGTGCGTAGTTAGCTGTATAGTTGACTGCCGGATCCAATGCGCGTGATGTGTTTAGTGCATACGAATATGGATTGATGTCAAATTGACGGGTGACTTCTCCACTAGCTGCATTCACTTCAGAACTCAGTGTTCCGGGCGCTTTCTGCTTACGGTAGGAAGCACTGGATATTAAATTTATAGATAAATTCTTATATATATTATATGTTGTATTTAAATTAGCTGTATAGCGTTTTACTTCACTTTGCTTGTACCACCCCGGGTCTGACATGGCACTTAATGAAGCATAGAATGAAGATTTTTCTGTTCCGGAAGTGATACTGACAGAATGATTTTGTGTGATATTGTTGGAAAATAAAGTATCAAACCAGTCGGTATTTCTCATTTCCGCTTCACGCAGGTAAGCGTTACGTGCTTCCGGAGTGTTGGCAAGTCCGAATTGTCCTGTAACCGGATTGTATTGATTGATTAACTGATACATACGTCCATACACTCCGCTATCTTTTGCACGGTAAGTATCGCTATTGTTGAGCCATCCTTTTTGTTCCATTTCTTTATAGATTCCCATTTGTTCCTGTGAATTCATGATATTGAATTCTTTATAACTGGGAATCATACGAGTTGTAAATTCACCGGTATAGCTGATTTTGCTGACACCGGCTTTTCCCTTTTTGGTGGTTACTACAATAACCCCTGCCATGGCTCGCGCACCGTAGATAGAGGTTGCTGATCCGTCTTTCAATATTTGAAAGCTTTCAATATCATCTGAATTCAATCCGGCAATAGCTGAACTAATCAATGTTTCGGCATCTCCTGAGGATAAGTCATCCGGACCTACGTCGATAGCATCTTCCATGATGACTCCATCTACCACCCATAGTGGCTTTGAACTACCGAAAATAGATGTAGCACCACGTACCCGGATTTTTGGGGCGGTACCAAATGTGCCGGAAACATTTTGTACAGATACGCCTGCGGCACGTCCTTCAAGTCCCCGGCTGATATCAGGCAAACCATCTAGTTTGACCTCATCTGCGGACAATTGTTTGGTTGCTCCTGTAAACAGACGTTTGTCCATTTTCTGCATACCTGTTACTACTACTTCAGATAATGTTTGTACATCAGGCATTAATGTAACATTCATATTTGGAGCAGGAGTCAGGTCTTGCGGTTTCATTCCTATATAGGAAAATTGTAACAGGGATTTATTGGATACATTTTCTATCGAGAATTTTCCATCTATATCCGTTAATACACCGGACTTACTTCCTTTGATGACAACGGTTGCACCAATGAGCGGCTGTCCGTCATCACCGGAAATAACCACTCCTTTCACATTGAATACTTTCGCCTGTTTGGAAGGACCTTTGATAGTAATTGTGATAAATTGGTCTTCAATATGATATTCCAGTGGCTTATTAGCTAAGATTATATCGAGAGTCTGCTCTATACTCTTATCCTTGACGGAGCCAGAAACGGTGAATTTCTTGACATCGTCATACGTAAACAGGATCTTATATCCGGATAGTTTTTCTAAACGTTTTAGTACGGACGGCAACCGTTCGTTGCTAATTTCAATCGTGATTTTCTTTTGCGATTGCACCTGAGCATTTACTTGGTAGGGTCGGAAACATAATACGCATAGAAAACACACAATAAGTAGGTTCCAATTATTTCTCATACGTTTGTCTTTAATAACACTATTTTGAACATGTTTATATAACTAGTTCGTATGAGAAGAAAATATGGATACCCCTTTTGTGATTTATTTTTTAATAAAAGTGATATTTTGTTGTATTTTGCATAGATTAGTTATACTTATGCAATAAAAATCTAGTCTACAGTAAGCGTATTGCCTTGCAAGGTGACTGTCACTTTTTTCATTCTATTAAGTAATGAGATTGTATGTTCCAGGTCTTTGGTACGATCGGATATAAAGTGCATTTTATACTCCATCGCTTCTTTGTTTCTGAACTCTATGTTTACATTGTACCAACGTCCCAAATTTTGCATAATATCTTTCAATGTGACATTGTCAAAGTAGAAATAGCCGTCTTTCCAATAAACATAGGAGTCTAGATCTACTTCTGCCAGGATAAAGTTGCCATCAGATTGCAGATGTGCATCTTCTCCCGGATATAGTCTGGTATATGATCCTCCTTTGGTATTGCTGACTTCTACTTTTCCATTAATAAGCACTACATGAGTATCTTCAGGAGTATAGCTGCGTATATTAAATTCAGTACCGAGAACGCGGGTTTGCACAGTTCTGGTTTTTACGATGAAAGGTCGCTCCGGATCTTTGGCCACTTTAAAATAAGCCTCACCTTCTAAAGTGACGATACGTTCGTCGCCAATAAAGGCCGTTGGATAGACAAAGTTACTATTGGCATTGAGCCAGACCTCCGTGCCGTCACATAACACTACCTTGAAACTTTCACCGCGTGGAACAGTGAGTACATGTGTTTGAGTGGTCGTTGAAATGACTTGCCTGTAATCCAATTCTTTCTTTTCGGACTTTGAGATCATTTTCTGTGGTAAGGTTTGATTGTTTGATTGCGGTTCGTCTAATACAATCTTTTCTCCGTTATCTTTTTGCAGAGTGATATGTTGAGGGGCAGCATCCGCAGTAAATACTGTGATTGGTTCCAGGGCAGGGGTCGTCAGGGTATTGATAAGATAGTAAGTTCCAAATAGAACGGCAATCATGGCGGCTATTCCCATACTTACTTTCCAGAAGTTGGAACGCATTCTTGCCGTGTACTGTTTTTTCTTGAATCGTTCTAGCTCCATCTCTATATTGGGTAGTTCCATTCCACTTTTTTGTTGTAGGAAGAGGCTGCTATCCATGATGTCGCGACAAGCCTGCAGGGTTTCTTCATCTTTAAGCATTTCCTGCAGTTGTTCGACGTTTATTTCTGAAGAGCTCTCCATAATGTCGAGTGCCTTCTCTACAGATTTATCTGTACTATCTATATTGTCAATATCTTTATTCATCACTGTTCGACTGTATCATACTTATTTATATTACGTTTAATCATAAAATAAAGACACCTGCTTTATGATTTTTTTGCACATTCTTCACGTATCACCTGTAATGCTTTCACAATATGCTTCCTGACTGCACTGACACTAATATTTAATTCCTCTGCCACTTCCTGATATTTTTTGCGTTGAATATAACATTCTTCTAAAATATGCCTGGTATGTGGAGTCAGTTTTTCCATCGCCTTACTGATATGCATCATTCTTTCATCCTGCTCCTGATACTCCGTCTCAACATAACTTTTGGTCAGTTCGGAATAGATTTGTACGTATTGTTCGTGTGTATTCTGATGCCGCAGGAAATCAATGCTTTTGTTGCGAACGTAGACATATAGATAAGATTTAGCTGTGGCTTTATCTATTTTAGCATAATTGGCCCAAATAAATTCGAAGGCGTCGCTGACGATATCTTTGCTAGCCTCCATATTATTAATCAAATGAAATGCGTAATAATAAAGTTGAGGATAGTACTCTTTAAAAAGAAAATCAAAATCGGCCTTATCTTCCACGTGCTTTAAAAGTGTTGAATAGTAAATAAATCGCGTTGCAAATAAACAAATAATAATTGAGAAAAGCAAAATGGCTTTTATTTTATATTTATCGTATCTTTGTGGCATCATATTTTTTGAATCAATATTCATGTAGAACCAGAGAAGTAATAATGGAGAGTGTTTTAATTACAGGTGCAAGTGGTTTTATAGGAAGTTTCATCGTGGAGGAAGCGTTGAAACGAAAGTTTGGTGTGTGGGCCGGAATTCGCCCCACGAGTAGCAAGCGGTATTTAAAGAACCGGAAAATTCACTTTCTGGAACTGGACTTTGCACATCCCAATGAGCTTCGCGCCCAACTCTCCGGGCATAAAGGTACTTACAGCAAATTTGATTATATCATCCATTGCGCCGGTGTGACAAAGTGTTCTGATAAAAAGACCTTTGATTATGTGAATTATCTTCAGACTAAATATTTTATAGACACGCTGAAGGAATTGAATATGGTTCCGAAGCAGTTTATATATATTAGCACGTTGAGTGTATTCGGACCTGTACGTGAGAAGGATTATACTCCGATAAGCGGAGAAGATACTCCGATGCCTAATACGGCTTATGGATTGAGTAAATTGAAAGCGGAATTATATATTCAGAGTATTCCCGGTTTTCCTTATGTCATTTATCGTCCTACGGGAGTCTATGGTCCCCGTGAGTCAGACTATTTCCTGATGGTCAAGTCCATTCAGAAGCATGTAGACTTTTCGGTCGGTTTTCGACGCCAGGACTTGACTTTTGTTTATGTGAAGGACATTGTGCAGGCGATTTTTCTGGGAATGGAGAAAAAAGTGGTTCAAAAGGCGTATTTCCTAACAGATGGGAAAATCTATAGAAGTCGTGCCTTTTCGGATCTGATACAAAAAGAATTGGGCAATCCGTTTGTTCTTCACTTGAAATGTCCATTAATTGTGCTAAAAGTTATATCTTTGTTCGCTGAATTCATTGCTACACGTTCCGGGAGGAGCAGTACCTTGAATTCGGATAAATATAAGATAATGAAACAACGCAACTGGCAATGCGACATATCCCCGGTAATGAAAGAACTTGGGTATGTACCCGAATATGATTTGGAAAAGGGAGTTCGTGAAACCATTGCCTGGTATAAAAATGAAGGATGGCTTTAGACTTATTTAAGCGCGTAGAAACCCGGAAAGGGTTGTTTGCTGTGGAAAAGATTACACTGATTTATAATCTGTTGACTTCCATATTGATTCTATTCCTGTTTCAGCGAATGGATCATCCATGGCACATGTTGCTGGATAGGGCTATGATCGCGGCGATGACCTTTTTGTTGATGTATCTTTATCGTCTTGCCCCCTGTAAGTTTTCAGCGTTTGTGCGCATTGTTATCCAGATGAGTCTATTGTCTTACTGGTATCCGGATACTTTCGAGTTCAATCGTTTCTTTCCGAATTTAGACCATGTATTTGCAACTGCCGAGGAGTTTATTTTCAATGGTCAGCCTGCTATCTGGTTTTGCCATACGTTTCCGCACCTTATCGTCAGTGAAGCATTTAATATGGGATATTTCTTTTATTATCCGATGATGCTGATTGTGGCATTGTTTTATTTCATTTATAAGTTTGAGTGGTTCGAAAAGATGTCTTTTGTTCTCGTCACTTCCTTCTTTATCTATTATCTGATTTATATATTCGTTCCTGTCGCGGGGCCTCAATTCTATTTCCCTGCCATCGGGATTGATAATGTATCTAAAGGTATTTTCCCTGCTATCGGTGACTATTTCAATCATAATCAGGAATTACTTCCCGGACCGGGTTATCAGCATGGATTCTTTTATAGCTTAGTAGAAGGCTCACAGCAGGTAGGCGAACGTCCTACGGCAGCATTCCCCAGTTCACACGTCGGTATTTCTACTATTCTGATGATTATGGCTTGGCGTGGCAGCAAGAAGTTGTTTGCCTGTCTTATACCTTTCTATATGTTGCTTTGCGGGGCTACCGTATATATTCAGGCACATTATGTGATTGATGCCATTGTAGGGTTTTTCTCTGCATTCCTATTGTATGTGGTTGTGACCTGGATGTTTAAGAAGTGGTTTGCACAACCGATGTTTAAGTAGAAAATTGGAATATACTTCTGTATTTTGAAACAAATAATCTCCATCCGCAGGAGTCAGAGTTTGCGGATGAAGATTATGATCTATGGTGGATTAAATTTCCGGATTCTCTTTACGTTGGGAAGTGATTTCTTCAAATATGCGGAAAAGCTCTTCCTTTGTTTCTGCCCGTAACATGGAAATACGCGTATTACGGAAATTAGGGATTCCTTTGAATAATGGGCTGGCAGCCAAATGACGGCGTACATGCAGAATACCTCTGCGCTCATCAAGTAGATTTACACTGTCAACCACTTCTTGGCGAAGCACCTCCATGCACCAGTCGAAACTTAGCGGTGGTAATTCTTCCCCAGTCTCCAGATAGTGTTTCACTTCTTTGAATATCCATGGACGACCAAAGCTGGCACGACCAATCATGACAGCATCTATTCCGTAATGGTCAAAACACTCTTTGCAGCGTTGAGGCGTCGTCACGTCACCATTACCGATAATAGGAATATGCATCCGTGGATTATTCTTCACTTCGCCTATTAATGTCCAGTCTGCTTCTCCGGTATACATTTGTGCACGGGTGCGGCCATGTATAGTCAGTGCAGCAATACCACAATCCTGTAACTGTTCTGCTAGCTCTACAATTACTTTGTTGTTAGCATCCCATCCTAGGCGGGTCTTGACCGTTACGGGGATTTTCACCGCATCTACTACCGCACGGGTGATCTCCAGCATCTTGGGGATATTCTGTAACATACCTGCTCCTGCTCCTTTTCCGGCTACTCTTTTTACCGGGCATCCGAAATTGATATCCAGAATATCAGGTTGTGCCTGTTCCACAATCTTGGCAGCTTCCACCATCGTTTCCGTATCTTTCCCGTATATCTGGATGGCAACGGGACGTTCGGCATCACTGATACTTAGTTTCTGCGCAGTCTTGCTGACAGCGCGAATCAGCGCATCGCTCGACACAAATTCGGTGTATGCCATATCTGCTCCGAACCTCTTGCACATCAGGCGGAAAGCCGGATCAGTCACATCCTCCATCGGAGCAAGTAAGATGGGATATTTACCCAAATCTATTTGGCCTATCTTCATATATGAATCTGATATTTACTGTTTATGATTGAAGTAACTTCTTGTTTTCGCTGCAAAAATACGGAAAAAAGCCTACCTTTGTACGCATTCATTTGCTTAACTGATACAAATAAGTATATATTCTATGAGTCTTAGTTTGAAAGATTTTGAAATAATGGCTCCTGTCGGTTCGCGCGAATCTCTTGCTGCGGCTATTCAGGCAGGTGCCGATTCTATCTATTTCGGTATAGAAAACCTGAACATGCGTGCCCGTTCGGCCAATACGTTTACGATTGATGATTTGCGGGAGATCGCCCGTACGTGTGATGAACACGGGATGAAAAGCTACTTGACGGTCAACACGATTATCTATGATAAAGATATTCCATTGATGCATACCATTGTCGATGCAGCCAAGGAAGCCGGAATCTCTGCGGTGATTGCAGCTGATGTGGCGGTGATGAACTATGCCCGTCAGATAGGGCAGGAGGTACACCTTTCCACTCAACTGAACATCTCCAATGCAGAGGCTTTAAAATTCTACGCACAATTTGCAGATGTGGTAGTATTGGCCCGTGAGTTGAATCTGGAGCAGGTAGCCGAAATCTATCGCCAGATTCAGGAAGAACATATTTGTGGTCCGAGTGGTGAACAGATTCGCATTGAGATGTTCTGTCACGGTGCGCTTTGTATGGCTGTATCGGGTAAATGTTACCTCTCTTTGCATGAGATGAACCATTCTGCCAACCGCGGCGCTTGTATGCAGGTGTGTCGCCGTTCCTATACAGTCCGTGACAAAGAGACGGATGTGGAACTGGATATTGATAACGAATATATCATGTCACCGAAAGATTTGAAGACCATCCACTTTATGAATAAGATGTTGGATGCCGGTGTGCGTGTATTCAAAATTGAAGGCCGTGCCCGTGGACCTGAATATGTACGTACAGTGGTAGAATGTTACAAAGAGGCTATCAAAGCTTATCTGGAAGGAACATTTACCGATGAAAAGATTGCAGCTTGGGACGAACGTCTGAAAACAGTATTCAACCGCGGCTTTTGGGATGGCTATTATTTGGGACAACGTTTAGGCGAATGGACCAGAAACTATGGCTCGGCAGCTACGGAACGTAAGATATATGTAGGTAAAGGTATCAAATACTTCTCTAACATTGGAGTTTCCGAATTTCTGGTAGAGGCTGCGGAAGTTAGCGTAGGCGATAAACTTCTCATTACCGGACCGACCACAGGTGCTCTATTCATGACTTTGGAAGAAGCCCGTGTTGACTTGGAATCCGTGCAGACTGTGAAGAAAGGCCAGCACTTCTCCATGAAATCAGATAAGATACGCCCCAGTGACAAGCTGTATAAACTGGTATCAACCGAAGAACTGAAGAAGTTCAAAGGACTCGATATTGAGCAAAAAAGAGGCTAACTGCTATTTCTCAACTTTTAATTTTTAATCTTCAATTTTTAATTTTTAATTGATGAACTATATCTATGAATTGGAAATGAAGGTGCGTGATTACGAGTGCGACCTTCAAGGGATTGTTAATAATGCGAACTATCAGCATTATTTGGAACATACCCGCCATGAGTTTCTGACGTCGGTAGGCATCAGTTTTGCTGCACTCCACGAACAGGGAGTCGATCCGGTAGTGGCACGCATTAATATGGCATTCAAAACGCCGTTGAAAAGCGGAGACGAGTTTGTCTCTAAACTCTATATGAAGAAGGAAGGTATCAAATATGTATTCTATCAGGATATTTTCCGTAAGAGTGATAATAAAGTAGTAGTGAAATCCACTGTTGAAACGGTATGTGTGGTAAACGGACGTTTGAGTGACAGCGAATTATTCGATAGCGTCTTTGTCCCTTACCTGAAATGAGCAGTTCCGAGGAAGAACAGATTTATAGTATCGCCCTGACAATGGTGCCCGGTATCGGGCACATAGGGGCGAAACATCTGATAGACGGAATGAATAATGCTGTTGATATCTTCCGTCTGCGTAAAGAAATACCGGAACGTATTCCTGAAGTGAGTCAACGGGTGGTAGATGCGTTGGATTGTCCGCAAGCTGTGATCCGTGCCGAACAGGAATATGAATTTATCCGGAAGAATCGGATCGCCTGTCTGTCCTTTCATGATGAGGCTTATCCTTCCCGTTTGCGGGAATGTGAAGATGCTCCTGTCGTTCTTTTCTTTAAAGGAAATGCTGATCTAAATTCCCTTCATATCCTGAATATGGTAGGAACCCGTAATGCTACTGATTATGGGACACAAATCTGCGCCTCTTTTCTGCGGGATCTGAAGGCACTTTGTCCTGATGTGCTTGTAGTTAGCGGCCTTGCTTATGGAATCGATATTCATGCGCATCGTGAAGCTTTGGCTAATGAATTACCTACAGTAGGTGTTTTAGCTCATGGGCTGGATCGTATTTATCCTCATGTCCATCGGAAAACAGCTGTTGACATGCTTGAAAAAGGGGGATTACTGACCGAATTTCTGTCCGGAACGAATCCCGATCGCCATAATTTTATCAGTCGAAACCGTATTGTTGCCGGTATGTGTGATGCTACCATCGTCATTGAGTCGGCAGAAAAGGGAGGTTCATTGATTACGGCCGAACTTGCTGAAGGTTATCATCGCGATTGTTTCGCTTTCCCCGGTCGCATGAGTGATGAATATTCAAAAGGATGCAATCGGTTGATTAGGGATAATAAAGCATCCCTGTTATTATCTGCCGAAGATTTTGTGCAGGCTATGGGCTGGAATATACCGATGACTCTTTCGGAAAAGGTAAGTGTGCAACGTAGTCTTTTTATCGAATTGTCTGAAGAAGAGCAGAAGATAGTTGCTATTTTGGAGAAACTGGGAAATCTGCAAATCAATTCTCTTGTGGTAGAAGCAGATATTCCCGTAAATAAGATGACTGCCCTACTGTTTGAACTGGAAATGAAAGGGGTGATTCGTGTATTGGCAGGAGGAATGTACCAATTATTGAATTAACTCACATGAACTAATCTCACATATAGACATAAAAAAAGGAGCAACGCCTTGCTCCAACCTTTGTTAACCTTAAATCTAATACTATGAAAAAAATCACATGACAAATGTAAGCGTTCAACTGATTCCTTCCAAATAATTCTGTTGTATTTGTTTCTCTTTTAAATTCTTTCACTGATTTTCACTGTTATCGGACACGACGTACTTCTAGTGGATAAAATATAGCACATTTATGGTAAATAATGGAGAGAAATGCAAGCCTTCTTGAATATGTTTTCATAGTCATTCGAAGGGCTCGTGAAATGAGACTTAAAATAAGTGCTTTGTTGGTTTAAAAGGAACGCCTCGTTGGTTTAAAACCAAGGCATCGTTCCTTTAAAACCAACGAGGTGTTCCTTTTAAAGGAAAATGTGAACCTGTATATCGCTTTGTATTTGCGTTTTATGATTTTAGGTTCACTAATATTATTCATTTACCAAATTGGCCAAATTTTGGTGTGTACATTTCTAGGCACGGAATATTTTTCAGTCTGTCTCCTATATAATATCTTGTGTTTTGTTAGGTAACTTCTAGGTGATATACTCCTTTTTAAGTCGTGTTCTGAATATGGGTAGCTCAAGTAATTACTTTTTTATAAGCTGTTTCCGTAATGATTCGTTTTTATAGGATAATGTTAGTCAAAGTGTCTAAGGAATATTTTGAAATAACTTCTTTGTTGTGAAATTATAGGGCAGATTTGACAAACTATGCCGAAATTTATTTTTTAACTTCTAGATAATAAATCAAAAATAATATCCGTTGCACAGTATATTATGATATAGTTATCTTCTTCTTCTTTGTAACTATACTATATCTTTTAAATTCACCTCTAAGGTATTAGCAATTTTTACGAGGGTACCAATTGTGAAATTTGTTCTTCCTTTTTCTATTCGAATAACATTATTGTATTCTATTTCAAGCTTATCTGCAAAGTCTTGAATAGATAGATTCTTACTTTCTCGCAATCTTCTAATTCTATAACCTATCTCGTTTAATGTTTCTTGTTTATCAAGCATAATTTCTGTCATATATGATTGTTTTCAAAGAAAAGTATTTATATTTGCATATCTACAATCATATATGATTGTATTGTGAAGTTTAATATTGGTCATTAAATATTTAGCAGAGTGATAACAATAAAAAAAATGATGAAATGGATACTCTTAATTTGCATTCACACTTTGAGAATTTACTGTATGTAGGAAGAAGCGTGCTCACCAATACAAGTAGCCGCATTCGAAGATTATTTTTTAAAAATGAGATGTGTATATATGAATACTTGTTTATGGAGGAGGTAAATAAAGGTATTGAAATTGTAGTAGATAATGCTGTACTAGTCTGTGTTTTAGAAAATGATGTCTGTAATAAATCTATTCTTTATTTTAATGATTCAGTCAATATTGCATCTTATATTAATTATTGTAATAGTAATTTTGAGTATAATAAAGCCCTTGACAAGTGGATTATGCCTGATGGTTATCTTGGTTTGTTTATACCTACTGATGATTTTGAGAAGCGATTTGCTTTTGTACAAACTTTAGTATAAATAAACTTTCTGGTATAGCTTCAGAAGCCGTTAAACGTCAATGAATGAAGGTGATGAAGTATTTGGCAATCTTAAAGGAATGATATATGTACGAACATAAAACAATTTGATTTGTTATTTATAGTGAATGGATCTATATAGAGGTGGTTTTATTGCATTATGATATTAAACATCTCTTTATATCTATTTTTTAAGGTGATTGTTTGACTATATGTCAGTTTAAACCTTTATATTTGTATATGTGAAGTTAACCGAAGAAAAAATCACTTATTATTGGCTATGATGAAAAAGGAAATTAAATTCAGTCTTGTTTATCGGGACATGTGGCAATCTTCCGGTAAATATCAACCTCGGGTTGATCAGCTTGTCCGTATCGCTCCTTTGATTATTGAGATGGGCTGTTTTGCCAGAGTTGAAACGAATGGCGGTGCTTTTGAGCAAGTGAATCTGTTGTACGGCGAAAATCCTAATAAGGCCGTCCGTGCTTTTACCGCACCTTTTAAAGAAGCGGGTATTCAAACGCATATGCTCGATCGCGGATTGAATGCGTTGCGCATGTATCCGGTTCCGGCAGACGTACGTAAATTGATGTATAAAGTCAAGCATGCGCAAGGAGTGGACATCACACGCATTTTCTGTGGACTGAACGAAACAAGAAATATCATTCCTTCTATTAAATATGCTTTGGAAGCAGGTATGATTCCGCAGGCAACTCTTTGTATCACCTATTCTCCCGTACACACTGTTGAGTATTATGCCCGAATTGCCGATCAACTGATTGAGGCTGGTGCACCTGAAATATGCTTGAAGGATATGGCGGGTATCGGTCGTCCGGGTATGTTAGGAGAATTGGTCAGGACTATCAAGGAGAAACATCCGGATATATTGATTCAATATCATGGTCATAGTGGACCGGGATTGTCTATGGCTTCTATTCTTGAAGTTTGTGAGAATGGTGCGGACATCATTGATGTAGCTATGGAGCCTATGTCTTGGGGCAAAGTGCATCCGGACGTAATCTCTGTGCAAGCTATGTTGAAAGATTTAGGTTTCCAGGTCCCCGACATAAATATGAAAGCATATATGAAAGCTCGTGCCATGACGCAAGAATTCATTGATGATTTTCTGGGTTATTTTATGGATCCTACCAATAAATATATGTCTTCACTTCTACTGAAATGTGGTTTGCCGGGTGGTATGATGGGTTCCATGATGGCAGACTTGAAAGGAGTGCATTCCGGTATCAATATGATATTACGGAGTAAGAATGAGCCGGAACTTAGTCTGGATGATTTGCTTGTGATGCTTTTTGATGAAGTGGAATATGTATGGCCTAAGCTGGGTTATCCTCCTTTGGTGACTCCTTTCAGCCAATATGTGAAGAATGTTGCATTAATGAATCTTATGCAGCAGGTAAAAGGGGAAGAGCGCTGGACAATGATAGATAACCACACTTGGGATATGATTCTGGGTAAAAGTGGACGTCTTCCGGGTAAGCTCGCTCCGGAGGTCGTAGAATTGGCGAAATCTAAAGGATATGAATTTGTCGATACCGATCCGCAGTTGAATTATCCGGATGCTTTGGATGAATATCGAAAGGAAATGGATGAAAATGGCTGGGAATATGGAGAGGATGACGAGGAACTGTTCGAACTGGCCATGCACGATCGCCAATATCGTGATTATAAGTCCGGGGTTGCCAAAAAGCGTTTTGAGGAAGAGTTACAACATGCTAAAGATGCGGCAATGGCAAAGAACGGATATTCGGAAGAGGAAATTAAGAAATTGAAACGTGCCAAGGCAGACCCGGTCATTGCTCCTGATAACGGGCAGGTACTTTGGGAAGTTTCCGTAGAGGGACCATCCATTGCTCCATTCATCGGACGTAAATATCAGCATGACGAAGTTTTTTGTTATCTTTCTACCCCGTGGGGAGAATATGAAAAGATTCTGACCGGATTTACCGGAAGGGTTGTGGAGATATGTGCACAGCAAGGTGCCAATGTACATAAAGGAGATGTAATAGGTTATATTTTACGGAGTGATATTTTTGCGTAGACTCTTATAAGAGTTAGGGTATAAGCTACACCTAATAAAGAATTTTAGTAGGGTGTCTTAAAAGTGTTTTTAAAATAGTAGTGATGCACAGAAAATCGATAACTAATCGGTGATCTGTGCATCCTCATTATTGTTACCTTAATGTAATAATTCTATGAGTATGTTACTATACCAGTACTTTATTTTCTAAAAGTTCTATGCGTTTGCACAATATCTCGATAAACCGGCTGTTTGCCTTGATTAGTTCACGGAGATCCTCTGCAGCTTCGATGCGGACAGTGCTACAATCTTTCGCGACTCCGATATTTGTCCCGATTGTACCTGTGTTATTGACATACACATTTCCATCTATTTTATTAAATAGCTCCAATGCAGACATATTTAGCACTTCTGCTATTTTGTTCAGCCTTGTTAATGTGAGGTCGGTTTCACCATACTCAATCTTACAATAGGCACTTGTTGATAAGTTCAACTTTTCTCCCATTTGTTCTTGAGTAAGATTCTTTTCCATACGAAGCATTTGCAGCCGATGTCCTACTATCTTCTTTAAATCTGTTTCCATGTATCTTGTTATTGGGAAGCAATTTATTATTGGACAAATGTAACAATTTTAGTGGATATAACAAATGCTATTTTATACTTATTCGAGAGAACTGTGGAAAATGCGATGGTGCAAATAGCTTGGAGACGGGAAAACGACCTCGTTTTATTGAACATACCACTCTTTTCCCTTTTCTCATTGATATTTGGAGATAACTATTCGTTTAACGGATGGTTGTAGTAAATATTGTGTATACAATGCACCTTAATGTGTGCTTAACTTTGCAGTCAGAGAAAACACAATCATTCATAACAGTAAATCATTATTGAAAAAAGAACATTCTATATTGTATTAAAAGAGCGAAATATTGCACTAAAAAACAAACATAGCATTAATAATAAATAATAAACAGACATGAAGAAGATTTTACTATTGTTCTCTATTTGCCTAATTCCAATGTTAGGCTATGCACAAACCGATGAAAACGGTAAAGAAAGAGTCTATATTGATTATTTCTCGCGTCCCGGTACTATCAGTAATATTTTGGCGGAAGCATTGCGTAATAAAGTAATAGAAGGTATCCAGAAGATGGATCGTGTAGAACTTATTGATGTTGATTCTAATGAAGCATTGAAGACTGAAGCGAAAAGACGCCAAGAGGCTTCTGCTATGGGAGATGCCGTTTGCAGAAGCGAGGTCATGACAACGTTAGGCGCCCAATATCTTATTCAGGGAAATATTACCAGTATGCAGGGAGTTAAAAAAACAGATAGTAAAGGGAAGACCTATTATCAGGGGAGTGTTTCTTACACGTTGAAAATAGTAGACCCTTCTAACGGTACACTCAAAGGAACCCAGACATTCACTCACGAGGGGCTGACCGGGAATATTGGCGATACTCCTGATGAAGCTATCATTAAGACTTTGGATTATGTAGTAATAAGCATGGACGATTTTGTTGACGAGTATTTCAAAATGAAAGGAACGATTGTACAGATTGAGAGTACCAAAAAAGATAAAGCACAAACTGTATATATCGATCTTGGAACCAAGAGAGGGGTACAAAAAGGCCAGAAATTTATCGTTTACATAGAGATGGATATTGCCGGAGAACTGTCATTGAAAGAAGTCGGACGCTTGAATGTGAAAGAAGTATTGAGCGGAACACGTTCTTTATGTACCGTGAGCAAAGGCGGTGAGGAGATAATGAAAGCATCGAAAGAAGAAAAGAAATTGATTATTCTTTCTCGAAAAAATACCTTTTTAGGCGGACTTGGACTATGATGAAGTTACGAATACTGCTTTTGAACCTGCTAGTTGTATACACTATTCATTTCATGGCACAGGAGTCATACTCCAATGACGTAACTTGTGTGAAGGCAGATGATAACATAGCCGTTATCACCGCTTCCGGAACAGCCGAAAAAAAGAAGGATGTATATAATATGGCATTGAAGTCGATCTTTAATGCTATATTCCTCAACGGCATTGACGGAGTGGAAAACGGACAGCCGCTCGTCGGGAAAGAAGATTCTTACTATATGAATCAGTTTTTCAGTTCACGTTATATGCTTTTTGTGAAGAACTATGAAACGGTAGGAGATCTGGTACGGCAATCTTCCAATCTATACAAAGGTACAGTAACGGCTCAAATCTTATTAGGTGCGCTTAAAAAAGACTTGATACGGAACAAATTGATGACGAGATCCCAGGAAGAAATGTCGATGGAGGAAACTCGGCAACAAATGGCTTTGCCGACAATCATGGTAGTCCCCTATAAAAGCAATGACCGAAGCTCATACGCCGATATTCTGAAAAATGATTTTGATCTTCGTATAGCCGTAAGTACGGTAAAGGAGGGATTTGTTAAGCTTGGCGTGAAGACGGTGGCTGCCGAGGGAAAACAGTCAGGAACTTTGCGCGCTTCCGAATGGGAAAGTAAGAATGCTGATTCCAATGATAAGCAGTTGTTGATGAATTCGGGAGCGGACGTCTATGTGATTGTTGATTTACAAAAAGACATATCTGCAGCTTCGGGAAGTAGAGTCTCATTGATTATGACTGCTCGTGAAACGGCTACCGGAGTAGATTTGGCTAGCCGGAAAAGCTGGACGAACCGCTTTAGGACGACGGACGTGGATAAGTTATGCGCATACGCGGCACAAGATGTTCTGGATGGTTTTCTGAAAGATATTTCGAAAGAGTTTGCCCGGAAAGTTCAACAGGGGAATACGGTTGTTCTTCGGGTTAGTCTCGCAGATAATGCTATCAATACGATGAATAGCCGGATAAACGGTAGTACTACTCTTTCGGCGCATATACGCAATTGGGTACGAAAAAATGCCCAGGGAGGACGCTACCATATTCAAGGTGTTGTGGACGATAGTCTGATATTTGATTCGATACAGATTCCTGCAAAGGACAGCGACGGCTTGCCGATGGATTGCATCACGTTTGCGGATAATCTGGTTAATTATCTGAATGATTCCGGAATAGATAGTGAACATAGAGTGGATGGAAGTACCATCTATTTGACTATTCAATAAATCAAGGACGTATGAAACATTGGCTTTTATTTATTCTTGTGATTTCATGGTTTTGCTTTCCGCTTTCCGGTCAACAAACGAACCGTCCTGACTGGGTGAAACAGCATCCTGTTAGTGGTTTAAGTTACATCGGAATAGGAATGGCTGAAATATCGGAAGGAGATTATCAGCAAAAGGCAAAGCAAAACGCTTTGTCTGACCTTGTATCTGAAATTCAAGTGGTGATTGCCGCCAATTCTTTGTTGAATACGTTGGAGGACGATGGTAATGTGAAACAAACCTTCGCAGAAAGTATTCGTACAGAAGCCCGGGCGGAAATAGAGAACTTTCGTCTGGTGGATTCCTGGCGAAGTGACAATGAGTATTGGGTTTATTATGAATTGAATAAGGGCGATTATGCGGCCTTGGTGGAAGCACGTCGTCAGAAGGCAATCCGTAACGGATTCGATTTTTGGTATAAGGGACACATTACTTTACAACAGGGAGATTTAATGACTGCCATTGAATTATTCTCAAATGGAATGGAGGCTATACGCCCGGTGCTTAATCAGGAGTTGTTCTGCTCTTACGAAGGAAAGACAATTAATCTGGCGACCGAACTATATGCGGCTTTGGCTGGAGTATTTGATGGAATAACGATTGTTCTGAATCCGGCAACCGTTTCAGTCACGCCGTTTCAAGGTATAAGGGAGCCTATTGCTATAGGTGTTTACCGTAATGGAAATCCGTTAAGGAATATCCGGTTGAAAGCCGAGTTTGTTTCCGGGTCGGGAGATTTGTCTTCCATGTCTCCCACCGACGAATCGGGAGTTGCCGCTCTTTATGTGCGCAATATTACTTCTAAACAGGCACAGCAGGAAATTGGAATTTCATTAATTGATGATGTGTTCAGCTTGTTCCGGAAGGGAAGTTATGCAGCTTTATTCAAACAAATGCTTTCTTCTCTTCCCGGAGCAACGTTGACTATCAACACGGTGCAGACACAGACTTCTGCTTATGTTAGAAGTGCGCAGAGCGATATAGAGGCGGTGGAACGAACTGTGAAGAGTTTGCTGAACAATCATTTCTTTAACGTAGTTGCATCTCCTTCTGAAGCCGACATTATCGTTACATTGGATAATAAGTGTCGTAAAGGCAATACCGTTCCGGGTGAACTGTATAACTTCATCGAATTCTTTTCTACGTTGGGGATTAAAATAGAAAATAACCGGACGGGGCAAACCATGTTGAATTATTCTATTAATGATGAACGGACATTAGTACCTGAAAATAAGTCCGCTTCTCAAGGCAAGAATATGGCGGCGCGTGAATTGATAAAACGGCTGAACCGGGAGTTTGCACGTGAATTGAAGAAAATAACATTCGACAGAACCGGAAAGATTCCGGAAAGACAGAAGATGTTGCCGGATGTTCCTGTTCCGGTAGTCGGTTCTTCCGTACCGGAAAAAGAAGCTGATCCGGTTATATCTGTCCCTGTTGTGGTGCCGGAAGTTATTCCTGCTCCTTTGGTTCCGGTTAAGTCCGCCAAACCAGAGAATCAAAAGGCAATTCGGGTTGAATGGTTGGATGGTGTCTTTGTTGAATTTGACAAACTTGCAACTTTGGGAGACAAATCGAGGATACATCTTAAGATTGTGAATACAAATGCTGACGATTGCGAAGTGGACTTATATAGTGGAAATCTGACGGTTATAAACGAAAAAGGTGAAGAATCTCCGATTGTCAGTCTCAAACTGGGGTCTAAGTTCAATGACCGCAGAGTCACTGCGCTCATTGTGCCTGATCTGCCTACGGAGATGGTTATTGAGGTAAGTAAGTTGCAATCTGTGGCACTGCTGCAATTGAAGGATTTCAAAAATAATATAGTGAAGTTGAGAGGCTTGAAATGAATCATATATTAACATTAAAAAAGACTTGAAATGAAAAGAATTAATTTATTGGGAACAGCATTGCTAATCATTGCTGTTATGACAAGTTGCGGTAGTTCAAAACCTGTAACACAAACAGTGCAGCAACCGGCAGTGCAACAGGACGTAGAAATTAATGTTCCTTGTTCGGGACCGGAATTTCAAACGAACAAAGAGTATTTTAGAGCTAGTTCGATGGGACTTTCTACGGATATGTCTATTGCAAAGAAAAAAGCGATGACGGAGGCCCGGGCTGAAATTGCTACTGCTATCAATGCAAAAGTGAAATCGGTAACCGATAGTTATGTTTCCTCTTATCAGCAAGGTGAAAATGATGAAAGCAAAAGTCGTTATCAATCATTGACCCGTACGGTAGTGGAACAGGAATTGAGCGGTACGCGTGTAATTTGTGAAAAAACCATGAAGACTCCTGATGGTAAATACAAAGTATATGTCTCTCTTGAACTGGCAGGAGAGGAAATCATGAATGCTATGGCAAATCGTATTAAGAATGATGACAAATTGCGCATTGACTTTGAATATGAAAAGTTCAAAAAGATATTTGAAGAAGAAATGAGTAAAAACGCCCAATAAGCAGCTTGTTTAAAACATTGCGGATAGTAATGATCTCTTTAATGACTACCCAACTATTTGAAGATTGAATGATGAAGCTTAATTTGTCGGATATAAGATATAATTGGGTAGTTATTTTTATTATCCAGTTGCTTTTGTCTCCCGGTATTGATGTGTTTTCACAGGCAATGCCTGTTGATACAGTTTATAACCAATCTTATGACTGGAGACCGGGACAGCGGGAGACTTTGCCGGAATGGGTGTTTGCTTCTCAACGGAAAGGCCGGGTAGTTGGTATATCTGATCCTTGTATGAAATCCGAAGCTGCAAGGATGCTTGCTTTGCAAAGAGCGGCTTATCTGTATTCATTGCAGCAAGGGGTACAATTGAGACTTCTCTCGGACGTTTTTTCCACCATGGAGACTGCCAGTAATACATACGAAGACCAAAGAAACAAAATGCTTGTACTGGGAGTGATCGAACATCCCGTTCAACATGTTTCCTACCGGATTGAGCATGAATATACTTCTATATTTGGAGAGAAATTTCTGGAGGTATCTTTTACTCCATCGAATGATAGTTGCGATTTTTCTTATCATTCCATTAGTGAGTTGATGCTTTTGTTTACGAAAGAAAGGGTTGAGGAAGAAGAGGTGAAATTCAATTTATTGTTGGAATCGGATAGTTGTAGGGAGCAATCAGACCAGTCATGGTTTCAGCTTAAGGGAACACAGTCATCTCCTCAAATAATTTCATATATGAACGGAGTTGAAATTTGTTCTTCACAGGAAGGCTGTTGGTATGAAGATGCCGGTTTTGGAGGTCAGGACGGATTGGAGAAGATGGATATGAGGAATGCCTTTTGGAATGCCTATATGTCTTCTTTGGTGAAGGCACTGTTGTTATATCCGTTTTCTGATGTAAATGTCAAGCAGGTGGACGATCGTTTCAATGGTGGCACTGATTCCGGTTGTGGTTTGTATCGGGAGAAGGTTGTCGCTGTCTTGTCCATTTCCCCCTTTATCAAAGATATACGGAATAATAAGCTGTATGTGGATTGGCAGATAACAGAACAACAAAATATAATAAGGAAATGAGGAAAAATAGGATACGAATACTATCTATGGTAGTTTTTTCATTGTGTTTGCCGTTTAGTCTTTTTGCGCAAATAGATAAAGACATGAAGGAGTTTGACGATTTTGTGAAGCAGCAGCAAAAAGAGTTTGATGATTTTGTGAGCGAACAGAATAAGGAATTTGCCGAATTTCTGAAAGAAACCTGGAAAGAGTATGACTTGCAGAAGCCGGTGGCACGTCCTCAAAGGCCGGAGCCTGTAAAACCGGTCAGCTTTGACCATAAGAAGCCGGCAACAAAACCGCAAGAGGTTAAAGTAGGGGAGGTGACACGACTCCCCATTCCGACAGTGACTCCAAGTGCGACATTTTCTCCTTCAAAGGGGAAAACACAGGTTCCGGTTGTACCGGGAGGTAAAGATGTGGCTGTAGAACCGGAAAAGGATTTTGCGGTGCTCCCTGAAATAAAACCGGAAGTGAAGCCTGAAGAAACCGTTCCGGCCAAACGCTCACTTTCCAGTGTAGAGTTTTCGTTCTACAGTAAAGATTGTGTTGTCAATGCTTCATTGAAGAACCGGCTCACTTTAAAAGGGATTGCAGAGAAAGATATTTCTGCCGGATGGGAGACGTTATCGCGTAGCAACTATCAGCCTTTGATAGACGACTGTCTGGCTTTTAAAAAGGATAATGCCCTGAATGACTATGGTTATCTGCTGTTGACGAGGAAAGTTGCTACTGAACTATGTGGAAGTACTCATTCCGATGAAATAGCTCTTATGCAAATGTTTCTCCTTTCTCAATCGGGATATAGGGTTAAGGTGGCGCGTATGGATAACCGCCTTACTTTATTCTATGCTTCGGGTAACATGATTTATGCTACCTGTTTTATAACTTTGAATGGAGTAAACTATTACAGGTTTGATACTACCCCGGATAAAACTAATTCTATTTACACTTACAACCGTGATTTCGCCAATGCGAAGAACCCGGTAAATATGAATATCACTGCTCCTCAACCCTTTTCAGGAACTTACGTGGAGAAAACGTTGCAAGCGAAAGCTTATCCATCCGTCAAAGTCTGCTCGAAAGTAAATTCGGGACTTATTTCCTTCTATAAGGATTATCCGCAATGTGACTTTTCTGTCTATGTGGGAGCTCCTGTCAGTCAGGAAGTACAACAGACGGTGCTTCCATCATTGCAAGCTGCCATACAAGGGAAAAAACAATCGGAAGCTGCTAATATACTGATTAATTTCGTGCAGACAGCTTTTGATTATAAGACAGATGGTGACCAGTTTGGTTATGAAAAGCCTTTCTTTGTGGATGAGCTGTTCTACTATCCTTATTCCGATTGCGAAGACCGTGCTGTGTTATACTCTTATTTGGTACGTACTCTTATGGGGCTTGATGTTGTATTGTTGGAATATCCCAATCACATGGCAACAGCGGTCTGTTTTGATGAAAACATTGACGGAGATTATATAACTGTAAGCGGAAAGAAGTACATAATTTGTGATCCGACTTATATTGGAGCTTCTATCGGGCTTGCTATGCCGCAATTTAAGAACGTGGCAGCCAAAGTGTTGAAATATTAATTTTATTATATTATGAAGAATATTAAAAAGTATTTGTGTGCCATTGTAATGATGGTTATTTCGATGACTGCATTTGCGCAGGAAGATGTTTTTAGCGGTGACTGGCTAGGAGCAAATAAAGAAGGCGATTTAAAGGTTGCGTTCACATTGAATTGTGATGGTAATTGGCAATTGAATCCTTATAATGAGAATGCCAGATGCAATGGATTTATGGAAGTGAATATGCTGGAACCCGGTGGAAGGGAATCTTTGATGGCAACTTATGAGTTTTACGTCGAGAGTATGAACGGGAATGAACTGACTCTTTCTTTTGTAGGCGGACGTCCGGAGGTTGATGCCGGGATTTCCGGTCAATGCAAAGTCGTTTATAAAGATGATAAGTTGTCGTTTTCCGGACTTGATAAAGGCGGAAAAGATGCTGCCTTTAATGGATTGACACTTGTAAAAAGCGGTAGTGGAGCTGATGCAATAGCTGATGCTGCGGCGGATGACGGAGTTCCTTTGGGAGTAAAGATATTGGCTGTTCTCCAACTGATTTTGTATATTGCCGTTGTTTTATTTATTGTGGGGCATATGTTTTTTGTATGGTATAAGGGCGCACGTTATAAAGAGGTTTTTACGGTAGAAGGAATGTTGAATAAACGCCTTGCAGCCGGAATGCCGGAGAAAATGACGGATGAAGAGATAACGGAGGCGTGGAAGCTGATGGATGAGGCATTCGCTACTTGGACGGTGATTGAAAAAACAGATGATGATGAATTCAGAAAGCCGACAAAGATGAAGCAAATTAAGAAATCTGTTCTTTTGATTGATCAGGTTATCGGTATGTGTCCTACTGACGCTGATGTCATAGAACGCTTAAACTCATTGACTGATGTGATTAATAGTGGTGAAGAACGTCATTTTGATGGTTCCAGGAAATTAATCTGGTTAGGTGTCATTGTGGGTATCTTGATGTATTGGATGATGGGAGTCGGTATGATGTTTTCTACTTTAATAGCTACCGGTTTGTATGTGGTAGCGAGCAGGACGCCTCAATTCTTAATTGATAAGCGGGCACTTCGTGGCGGTGGAAACATTCATAATGGTATTTTTGCCGGAGTGTTCGGGTTATTGGCAGGAGCGCAGACAGTGCGGACAATATACAAGTTTAATGATGGTCATAAAGAATATTCTGATGATCATTCACAACATTGGATTGCTTTGGCAATCGGACTTGTCGTTTTGTTTGTATTGGCAATGATGATGGCGTTCTGGGCACTTCTGAACTATTTACGTAATTATGTCCTGTACTTTTGATGGATAAAACTAACATGGTTGTTAATAATGGATTCGGCAGCATAATTAGGCTATTTATGTTTTGAAGTAGAATTTAGAGTAGTAGGTGTACAGGGGATCGATGAAAATTTGATGACCTGTGCATCTTTTTTTAATTAGTGATACCACAAAATATGATTAAGAATTTGCTAATTCCAATATTAATTTTAATATTTGCATTATAACAATAGTGTCAGTTGAAAACAAAAGATGAAATAATCGCTATTCTCCGGAATTTTAAGGAAGAATTTGGGGAGAGATATGGAATTGAAAAGTTAGGACTTTTTGGTTCTGTGGCTCGTGGTGAGCAGAAAGAGGATAGTGATATTTGTGTAAAGCTTCAAGATCCGGATTATTTTACTCGAATGGAAATAAAAGAGTCATTAGAAGAGCGTTTTAATGCAAAAGTGGATGTCGTGTCTTTAACCGCAATTATGCGTAGTTTATTTCGCAATCATATAGAGAAAGATGCAATCTATATCTAATGCTGACATATTGGATATGCTTCTTTTTGTAGAAGAGCGTATTAATACAACTATAGAAAGATGTGGTAGTGTCATTTCTGTAAATGATTTCTTAGCTTCTCCTGATAAGATGGATATTTTTGATGCAACTTGTATGCGTTTGTAAACCATAGGTAAGACTGTTAAGAATATAGATAATCTGACTAATCATGAATTATTGATAAATTATGCCGGTACTCCATGGAGGAGCATCATTGGACTGCGCAATATTATTTCTCATGAATATTTATCTATTGACCCCGAAGAAATTTTTAAAATAGTAAAAGTGCATCTGCCTGGATTGCTTCTTGCAATTCAGCAGATCAGGAATGATATTGCTGCTAGTATATGAGACCTTTGTAGCTTTCCTATTTTTTTATTATGCAAACGGTAGTCTTTAGGTGCCACTCCTATCCGCTTTGTAAACTTCTTATAGAAATGTGATCTATTCATAAACCCACTTTGATACATGATTTCTTCAATGGTGAGTGAAGTGGTCACAAGAAGTCTTGATGCAAAATTGATCCGTTGTTCTTTAATGAAGTTTTTGGGTGGGGATAAAATATCTCGTAGAAAATTCTTGGCGACTCCCGATCATAGCTATTTCCCGATTTGTATGGAGGCGATGAAGCTTGGCATCCATGTGTATGTGGAAAAGCCGCTTGTCAGAACTTCCTATGAATGTGAACTGCTGATGCAGGCGGAACAGAAGTACGGTGTTATCACGCAGATGAGTTACCAAGGACATTCTTTCTGTTTATTATTGACCTTAAACTCTCAAAACTTGCAAAATCGTTTCAATCGTTTCACAGAATCTTTCATGTCTTGATTTTTGTTTTAAAAGTATGATTCGGTTTGTTTTCTAACTTCTATATTTGTCAGCAGAAACGAACGACAATGAAACATGGTATCTATATATTGGCTATTCTTATGGTTTTATTAGGCCTTCCAGAAAGTGGGTATGCTTCGATTCCATTTTTCGCTGTTGCGAATGATACAATCCGGCGGGTAATGATATATTTTGATGCGAATGATGCGGGAGTGAATTCATGTTATAAAAGTAATAATCAGGCAATTGCAACTTTGGATTCTTTGCTTTCCGGGAATTTGGGTACGAAATATGTAACTGCGCTTAATGTGAAAACTTTTGTTTCTCCTGATGGCAATGAGTCTTATAATAGAGGTTTGGCTGCCCGAAGAAATGATTCGATAAAGGAATTCTTACAACGGTATAATTCGGATGTTAGTGTTGATAAGATTCATTTTTTTTCAGAGGGAGAGGATTGGTCGGAGTTTCGTAAGTTGGTGGCATCCGACTCCAACTTGCCGGATCGGGAAGAAGTGCTGATGTTGATTGATTATCATAAGAATGATATCGACAAACGGAAGCGACTGTTGCGAAAATTGAATCGGGGAATTGCTTACCGATACATTGTTCACAATATTTTTCCGGAACTGCGGCGATCGGTTATTACGATTGTTGGAGAAACTTCGAAATTAGGTAAAGAGGCTTTTGAACCGGTATCTTCTGTCTTCGGGTTGTTTGTTTCAAATCAGGAAGAGGCGCTTCCGAAAGATCAACCTGATAAGTCTGTGGGAGAAAGTGAAGAAAAACAGGCCTGTGAGGTCGATATATCGGAGACAGAAGGGCCGGTGAAAAGCCAAACTGTACTTGCAGTGAAGAATAATCTGTTATATGATTTGGCATTGGCACCGAATATAGAAGTAGAAATTCCGATAGGTAAGAGGTGGTCTTTGAATACTGAATATAAATGTCCGTGGTGGCTGAATAGTAAACACGATTTCTGCTATCAGCTCCTTTCTGGAGGGATGGAAGGACGTTGTTGGCTGGGAAACCGGCAGAAACGCAACCGACTGACCGGACATTTTATAGGACTTTATGCTGAAGGTGGAATATACGATTTCCAGTTACGTGGAGATGGGTATCAGGGTAAGTACTATGGAGCTGCCGGAGTGACTTATGGATATGCACGGCAATTGGCACGGCATTTTTCTCTAGAGTTCAGTCTTGGCATAGGGTATTTGACAACAGAATATAAGAAATATACTCCTTATGAGGGAGATATTATATGGACAAACAGTGGGCGTTATAACTTTATTGGCCCTACCAAGGCGAAAGTTTCTTTGGTATGGTTGATAACAACAAAGAGATAGGAGGGCGCAATGCGAAATACAAGATACAGGTTTCTTGTGCTTTTGTCCTCGCTGCTGATGCTGACCGGGTGTAGCCGTCGCGATATATTGGATGATTATCCCGTAAGTGGGGTAGATATAAAGCTGGATTGGGATGGAATGACAGATCAACTGCCGGAGGGAGTTCGGGTGATTTTTTATCCGAAGAACGGAGAAGGCAGGAAAGTAGATAAATACCTTTCGGTACGAGGTGGAGAAATGAAAGTTCCTCCGGGACGGTATTCGGTAGTAACTATGGGTTATAACTTTAACTCGGATCGTATACGAATTAGAGGAGAAGAGTCCTATGAATCTATAGAAGCTTATACAGAATATTGCAATGATTTGGGGATTGCAGGAATGGAAAAGATGGTTTGGTCACCCGATTCGTTGTATGTATTGAATATAGATGAGCTGAAAATAGAGAAGAGTGAAGAAGTGCTTCATTTAGACTGGAAGATGGAATCTGTAGTGAAGAAATATTTTTTTGCAGTAGAGGCTAAAGGTTTGGAGTATGTTGCAACAGTGGTAGGGAGCATTGATGGATTATCCGATTGTTACTGTATAGGCAAAGGTCGTGGAGTGTGTAGCTCACAACCTATCTACTTTGAGGTAAAGAAGGGAGACAATAAGGTAACGGCATCTTTCACCGCTTTCAAACAAGTAAAGGAAATGACAATGCCGACGCGAATGTCAATATCAGAGAGGGAAACTTCTAGTGAGAAAGATGCTATAATATTAATATTGAAATTTATCAAAACAGATAATACAGTTCAGGAAGCAACAATTGATGTTACTGAAATAATAGGTACACTTGAAAATGCTGGAACAGGGGAAGATGGAAAACCAACCCCACCACCGGAGATTGAGTTACCGCCTGATGATAAGATTGAAGTTGATAAGCCGGAAACACCACCGAATCCTGATGGAGGTGGAGGAATGGGTGGCAATGTTGATGGATGGGGACCCGAAGATAATGTTGAGTTACCCGTGAAATGAAATAGATGCTATAAACAAAATATAACAATATTATAAACTTAAAAAAATACAGTTATGAAGAAGATTTTATTGGCAGTAACAGCTGCTTTGGCAATTACGGGTTGCTCACAGAATGAAGAGTTTGAAGCCCCTTCACAGAAGGCCGAAATTAATTTTAATACGGCGGTAACTAGAGCTACTGAACTGGATATAGACGGTTTAAAGAGTTCTGGCTTTCAGGTTTACGCGTATAATACGAAGGCAGAGGAGATGAGTGCTACGGTGACTCTTTCGACACCATGGATAAATGGTTCTGCTACTTATTCGGATTCTAAATGGACGGTATCTGGAGGTCCATATTATTGGCCTCTTGCAGAAAATCTGCAATTCTTTGCATACTCTCCAAAAGACGGAGTTACATATACAGCTCCGAATGGTACTACTGATAAAGGATATCCTAAGTTTACTTATACAGTGGGAAATACAGCTGCCCTTCAAAAGGATTTAGTGATTGCATCTGTGGCAAATGCTCAAAAGAAGACAAATGAAGCAGCAACAGATGTTTCTTTAACTTTTAAACATGCATTGACTCAAGTAAATATCGAGGTGACAAAAGAGGCTGGTTATACCTATACTATATCTAAAGTGGAATTGACTGGAATTAAGGGAAGTGGAACATTTACATATGCAGGTGTTAACGCAGGGACTTGGACTGCAGGTACAGAGACAAGTGTCTCTTATGCATATGAACTTGGGGCTTTTTCAGATGATAAGACAGCTGTAAAAGCAGGTAATGCGTTGATGTTAATACCGCAAGCTCTTACTGATGCAAAAATATCTATAGAATATACCGTAGAGAAAGATGGAAGTAAGATTGCTGAAAATAGTAAGGAAGTATCTTTGACAAGTACTGCTGCATGGGCGTTTGGAAAGAAAATACTATATAAACTAACATTGCCTATTGGTGCTCAAGAAGTTGGTATCACTGCAACTGTTACTGGTTGGGATGCTGAAGATCCTGTAACTCCAACTGTTGACTAACACAAGATTAAATCTATGGAACCGATGTAATTTGTATGTTACATCGGTTCTTCTTGTGTTTTGGAATTATGATAGAAAATATAGCCTAGTTTCTCCAGAAAAAGACTGGGAATTTTAATTCTATATGTTACTTACATTTTTGTAGTGGATACCTTTTTTCTCTTACCTAACCTCTTTTTCACTTTTCTCTCTTTTTTTATGGCAATATGAAAGATTTCATATATTTTTGCTGGCAGCATAAACAAAAACAAACACAGTCAGCGTATGCCATCTATTTGTCAAGGAACCTGGGATTGTCAAATATGTCCAAAAGCGGTGAGTAATGCCATTACTCATGTGATTTATCAGCGTGGTTTTCATAAACCGGCTCAAAAGTGTGAAGAAAATCTTATCCTTTTTTTGATGAAGGGAGAAATACTGGTCAATAGTAAGGAATATGCGGGGACAATGCTTAAGGAAGGTGAATTTATCCTTCAGGCCATTGGCTCTATGTTTGAGATGCTTGCTATGACTGAATGTGAGTGCATTTATTATCGTTTTATCCAGCCCGAACTGTTTTGTGATTTCCGTTTCAATCATATCATGAAGGAAGTATCTCCTCCACTTATTTATACTCCATTAAAAATAATTCCAGAACTGCAATATTTCCTCAATGGGTCTATTACTTATTTGAAAGGAGATAAAGTCTGTCGGGATTTGCTATCTCTGAAACGAAAAGAATTGGCGTTTGTATTGGGATACTATTATTCCGATTATGATCTTTCGAGTTTGGTGCATCCACTCTCTAAATATGTAAACAGTTTCCAATATTTCGTTATTCAAAACTATAAGAAAGTAAAGACAGTGGAAGAACTGGCACAATTGGGTGGATATACCCTTAGTACATTCCGTCGTATCTTCAATAACGTCTTTCATGAACCTGTTTATGAATGGATGCTGGCGAGACGTAAAGAGGGCATTCTGGACGACTTGAACAACTCCGAATATAGCATTTCGGAGATATGCTATAAATATGGTTTTGAATCTTTACCCCATTTTTCTAATTTCTGCAAGAAATCTTTTGGTGCCTCTCCACGTAATTTACGTAGGCAAGACATTTCATAAATGCAACTATGTAAGATAATTGCGGTTCACCGGTTTCATCCAATTCTCTAAATGCCGATGAATAAGGTAACAGCGGGTGAAAGCAAGGGAGAAATTCAGGCGAAACTGAACCTTCCCGGTTTCACCTATTGAGTTTATTCATACCGACTGTTGGACATATAGCTCCAAGGTGTTGGATATATAGCTCTAAGGTGTTGGATATATAGCTCCAAGATGCTAGATATATAGATGCAACAACTCAAGTATTAACACATGAGAACTAAGGTGTTAAGACCTGGCGGCCAAAGTACTACATCCGCACAGTTCACTCATTAATACCTGAAAGCGGATTTGCTATAAGCATATCCGGATTAGCTATAATGATAATTGTTTTAGCTCAAGGGATATTTTAATAAGACAGGTGAAAGCGGTAACGTAAGCGTCTCCGCGATTCTATATAGTGTATTAAAATAAAAAGGCTAATGATCCCTTTTTAGTCATTAGCCTTTTCCCATCTGTCAGGAAGCAGTTCCCTGTATTTTTCAATTGGTGTG